>NZ_LJCP01000005.1 GCF_001399755.1 Thiohalorhabdus denitrificans
TTTCCCCTGTCCCCAAGGGAACAGGACGTATGCGGTATTAGCCCGGGTTTCCCCGGGTTATCCCCCGCCAAAGGGCAGGTCATCCACGCGTTACTCACCCGTCCGCCACGCTAGTCACACCCGAAGGCGCTTTCACGTACGACTTGCATGTGTTAAGCCTGCCGCCAGCGTTCAATCTGAGCCAGGATCAAACTCTCCAGTTCAAAACTCACCATCGGCTACCCAAAAGGCAGCCAACAGCGCGAACCTTCGAAGCTCCCGACTCCATAGACCCCACAAACCACAGAGCCTACAACGCTTCCTCATCCCAGATTGTTAAAGAGCAAAAAACGAAATTGGTAGCGGGGACAGGATTTGAACCTGTGACCTTCGGGTTATGAGCCCGACGAGCTACCAGACTGCTCCACCCCGCAATCGATTCGGTTTTCGGTCCTCACCGCGCGGCGTTCCGCGTCGTGAGAAGAACAACTTTAGACAACCTGAAAGGCCCCGTCAACCGTCTTTTGGAACTTCTTTTTCGGGGCTGCCGGCTGTCCGGGCTGTCGCCGAAAGGGAGGCGTAATTTAACGATCTCGACCGGGACCGTCAACACCTTTTCGGGCGGCTTCCGTCTCTTCAGGCGGCGCTCGGAGCACGCCGGGTTGTGGACGCCGGTAGGCCTCAACCGTTTGGCGGCCACAAAGGAGTTATACTGCCTTGGGAGGGGCGGCTTTTCAACCCCTGTTGGCCTTGGCAAAGAACCGATAGGACCACCCCTTATGGGGCTTGGTTCCCCAACGGTACGGCTGGACTCTCCGCCCCTACCCCCTTGCCCTTCCGGGGCTGCGCCCCAAGGTTTTTTCGGGTGGGCTCGGATAGGTGCAGCGGACCCCGCAGAATCCAGGGCTTCGGCCCCAGGCGGGCGGTGATAAATGGCTGATGGGTCTCGTGGTGCCCCGGTACCTAGCCTTCTGCACGGCCTCCCCCTGGCCTTGCGCCTTTCCCCAGTATCGCGGTCAGGTTATCCTTGACCCATGCATTCGATCCAGGAGCACCGCCGAATGGAGCCGTTCGATAAAGCGCATGCCAAGGACTGGGGTTACCTCCTGAACCTGGTTGGCCGTCACGCGGAATACGGCGGTGAGCCCTACACCGTCCTCGATGTGCTACCGGAGGGTCCCCAGCTTGTCCTCCAGCACGCCCGGGAACAGAGCATCCAGTCGGACCTGCAGGGTCGCCCCTACCGCCGGGTGCCGCGGACGGTGTGCATCCACACCCGGGATACCGACGGCAACCCCAGCGACCTGCTCGATCTCCTCTATCTCGAGGACCCCTCCCAATAAAAGAGCCCTCCCCGAGGGGGAGGGCTCCGCTTCCCGAAGCATGGCGGGCTCAGGAGGCGCGGTTGATATCCGCCTCGATAATGCTCCGCGCCTCGGAGGCCCCCTTCCAGTCCTTGACCTTGACCCACTTGCCGGGCTCGAGGTCCTTGTAATGCTCGAAGAAGTGCTTGATGGAGTTGCGTAGGGACTCCGGGATATCGTTCACGTCCTGGATATCCACGTAGCCGTTGTCCACCTTCTCGTGCGGGACCGCAAGGATCTTGGCGTCCACCCCCGACTCGTCCTCCATCTCCAGGATGCCCACGGGCCGAGCGCGCAGGATGGAGCCGGGATAGACGGCCTCCCGGGAGACCACCAGCACGTCGGTGGGATCGTCGTCCTCGGAGAGGGTATTGGGGACGAAACCGTAGTTCAGCGGGTAGTACATGGGGGTGAAAAGGAACCGGTCCACCTCCACCATGCCGGAATCCTTGTCGATCTCGTACTTGACCGCGGACCCCTGCGGGATCTCGATCACCACGTTGATGTCCGCCGGCGGCTCCTTGCCCGCCTTCACCTTGCTCAGGTCCATCGAGCCTTCTCCTCGTTGACGTTCGTTTATTGATGCGAGCCGGATTCGGTTCGGGCCAGACGGCGCTCCGCCTCGGCCAGGTCCTCGGGGGTGTCCACCCCCAGGCCGGGGGGATGGACGCACTCGATCACCCGCAGGGGCACGCCGTTTTCCAGGAGGCGCAGCTGTTCGAGGGCCTCGTGCTGCTCGAGGGCGGTGGGGGGCCAGCCCGCAAAGGTGCGAAGGAACCCGGCGCGGTAGGCATAGATACCGATATGCAGTCGGAAGCCCTCGGGCGGGCCCGCCCCGTCCGGCCCCTCGCTCCCCGGCCATTCCCCGCCCAGCACCTCCCGTGGCCAGGGCACCGGCGCCCGGGAAAAGTACAGGGCATCGCCCCGGGCATCGGTCACCACCTTGACGCAGTTGGGGTCCAGCACCCGCCGCCAGTCCCGCAGGGGATGCGCGGCGGTGGCCATGTCCCGCACGGGCTCGGCCTCCAGGGCAGCCGCCGTTTCCCGGATCAGGTCCGGCGGCATGAAGGGCTCGTCCCCCTGCACGTTTACCACCGGCTCCCCGTCCGCCAGCTCCAGGGCCCGGGCGGCCTCCGCCAACCGGTCCGTCCCGCTGGCGCAATGCGGCGAGGTCAGCACAGCCTCCCCACCCGACTCCCGCACGGTTTTCGCCACACGCTCATCGTCCGTGGCCACCGCCACGCGGCGGGCTCCGCTCTCCCAGGCCCGCTCCAGCACCCGGCACACCAGCGGCACCCCGCCCACTTTCCGGAGGGGCTTCCCGGGGAGTCGGCTGGCCTGGTAGCGGGCCGGGATCAGGACCGTGAAGTCGGTCAATCCTTCTCCTCGGCACCGGCCTCCAGAGAGCGGGCCTCATCGGGAAGCATGACGGGGATATCGTCCTGGATGGGGTATTCGAGCTTGCACTTGTGGCAGACCAGGCCGCTCTTCTCCCTGTTCAGCTCCACCTCCGCCTTGCAGACGGGGCAGACCAGAATGTCCAGCAACTTACGGTCCAGCATGGGCTCCTCCTCCGGGGGTTGCCGGTGCGTTATGGGCGTGGTTCAGGATACACCGCTCGCTCCCTACCACGGCAAATCCGCCAGCCAGGGACCGGGCTCTGGTTCCAGGCGCGCACTAACCCGTAGCGCCCAGCCGCCGATCCCCAGCTCGGCGAGCTTCACGGCGTCCTTCTCGGTGGTGACCAGCGTTTCCCCGGCCCCCATGGCCACCTCCCCGGGGCGGTAGCCATGGTGGTCCGGGAAGGGGTGCGGGACCACCTCGGCGCCCAAGGTGCGCAGGGTAGCGAAGAAACGCTCCGGATCGCCGATGCCGGCCATGGCGTGTATCCGCCGCCCCCGCAGCCACTCCAGGGATTCCCGGGCTCCGGGCTCCCGCACGCCACGCAGTCCCTCGGGGGACAAGGTCATGCGCAGATCCCCCCGCAGACCGGCCCCGCCACCCTCGCCATGGAGGACCACAGCGTCAGCGTCGGCCAGGGCCGAAATCGGCTCCCGCAGCGGGCCGGCGGGGAGACAGCGCCCGTTGCCCAGGCCGCAATGGGCGTCCACCACCACGAAGGATCGATGCCGGGGCAGGGAGAGTCGCTGGAAGCCGTCATCGGCCACCACGCAGTCGCCCCCCAGGCGGGCGGCGGCGCGCACCGCCTCGGAACGGTCCGCTCCCACCACCACCGGCACCGGAAGCCGGTCGGCCATCAGGGCCGGCTCGTCCCCGCAGCGGTCCACGGGGAGGCGGCGTCCCTGCCCGTCGGACACAACGCGGACCGTGGCCTCCCGGCGTCCGTAGCCCCGGCTTACCACCGCCGGGCGGCGGCCTTGGGCCAGGAGGTGCTCCACCAGGGCGATCGCCAAAGGCGTCTTGCCCGTGCCGCCCACGGTGAGGTTGCCGACTACCACCACCGGCACCGGCAAGGGATCCGGCCGACGCCAGCCGCGGCGGTACAGGCCCCGGCGGAGCCGCATGGTGGTCCCATACAGGGCGCCCAGGGGACGCAGCAGGTCGCTGAGGAGGCCTCCCTCGTACCACTGCCGGGTCAGGGCCCTCACCAGCGGTCCACCCAGCCGTCGAGGATGGCCATGGCCTGCTCCGCGCGCCGCCGGGCCTCCCAGAAGGTGCGCCGCGTGCGCGCCTGCTGGTCCCGCCAGGCGAAGGCCTCCTCGGCCCAGTGGGCCCACTGGCGCTCGGCGGCCGCCCAATCCCCGGCGACCACCGCGCCAGCGTCCGGGTCCACGCCCAGATCCCGCAGGGTAGCGGCGGCCTCCGGCCCCACCACCAGGGGCAGCCCACTGGCCAGGGCCTGCCAGAGATCCGTGCGGCGGCCCTGCCACAGGCAGCCTGCGAAGGCCGAGGCGCTCACCGCGGGGAGCCAGCGATCCTCGTCCATCCACACCACCGTGCCCGGTTCCACCGGATCGCGCTCCCGGTCCCACTCGGAGAGGCGGACCGCCGCCCTTCCGGGGACCTCCTCCCCACCGGATCCGGTAACCACCAGGGTCCGGCCACCCGATCCCCACGCATCCAGCAGCGCCTCCCGCTGCCCCGGATCCGCGGGAAGGGCGTCCGTCCACAGCAGGCGTCGCCCTTCCCCGGGGACCAGCAGGGAGCGGAAGGTGGGCTCCACGTCCGTGCGCGCCAGCAGCACCTCCAGGTCCACCGGCGCCTCGGGCTCTACCCCCGTCGCCCGCCAGCGCTCCGCCTGGGCCTGGCCCACCGGCAGGACATGCTCGACCACAAGACCGCGTGGTAGCCGCCGGGGCGGCTCGCAGCCCACCGCCGTGACCGGTATCCCGGCGGAAGCCAAACCCTTCAGGACGTGGCGCGGGGGCAGCCGGCGCACGGCCAGCAGGCCGTTGGGCTGGAGACGGGAGGCTGCTCGCCGCGCGGCACGCTGGTGGTCCGCCACCATCGGGGCCGCGGCCGTCCCCGGGTACTCGCGGAACAGGGGCCGCAGGGTCTCCGCGCAGCCGTCGGCGGCCATCACCACGGCCCGCACGTCCACCCGCACCGAGCGGATCCCCCGCACCATCTCCGCCCCCACTCGGGCCCCGTCGCAATCCGGGGCGTAGACCCAAAGGAGCGGCCCCGTGCCGCCCGGGGCCCGGAACCAGCCCCAGCGCCCCAGGGGCCCCTCGGGGCGCCGGCGGAGCCGGTCGCGGAGGTCCCGGGCCCAGTACAGCGGCGTGCGGGGGTTGGGTGCCTGGAACCTCAAGCGCGGCGCCCCACCCGCAGATCGGCGTGGCGGGTCAGCTCCTGCATGGACCGCTCGAGGCCGGCGCGGGCCGCCTCCATATCCGCCTCCTCTGCCACCCAATGCGGCTCCCCCCAGCAGAACACCCCGCTGGTAAAAGGCCGGGGCAGCAGAAACCGGTCCCAGCTGGAAAACTCCTTGCCGCGCCGGGCGCTGAAGGTAACCGGCAGGATGGGGTAGCCGGTCCGCCGGGCGAGATCGATCACCCCCGACTGGACCTCCCCGACCGGACCCCGGGGACCGTCGGGGGTGAAGGCGAAGTCCGTGCCCTCGCGGACCTTGCGCAGCAGGTCGCGCATGGCCTTGAGGGCCCCGCGGCGGCTGGAGCCGCGCACGGAGCCGAAGCCAAAGTGGGCGATGGTGCGGCTGATGAGCTCTCCGTCGCCGTGCTCGCTGATCAGCACGTGCACGTTCCGCCGCCCGGCGCGCAGATAGGCGATGGGGATCATCAGCAGGCGGCCGTGCCAGAAAGCCAGGATCACCGGGCGGTCGGAGCGCAGGACGCGTTCCGTCGCCTCGGGGACCTCGGTGCGCCAGCGCACGGTCCGGCCCAGGAAGCGCACCAGCCAGGAGGCCAACCGAGCGGCCCACCGCTGTTGCCGGGGGCCGAGCTTCACCGGGTGCAGGCGGGGCGTGCCGCCCCTCCTCCCTGGTGGGCCGCCCGGCGGACCCATCCCCTGCTCATGTCCGGATCAACTCCGGGCATCAGCGGTGGCCCGGAAGGCCCGGGCGAAGGAAAGGGGGGTTGGGCCCTGCCGAGGGCTGTGTCCAGCGCATCTTCGATCCAGTCCATTGGGTAAGGAGCTTCCTCGGCCGCCGGCGGGGAAGCGATTGTAAACACGGGGACCCCCATTGGCCAGGCCGCCCCGCACCGGGAACGGACGCTCCCTCAGCCGGTCTCCGCGGACTGCTCGGCGGGGGTGGCGAACTGGGTCTCCCAGAGGTAGGCGTAGATCCCCCCCCTGGCCAGCAGCTCGGCGTGGCTCCCCTGCTCCACCACACGCCCCGAGTCCATCACGGCGATGGCGTCGGCGCGCTGGATGGTGGCGAGGCGATGGGCGATCACCAGGGTGGTGCGGTCCTGCATGAGCTGCTCGAGGCCCCGCTGCACCAGCTTCTCCGACTGGGGATCCAGGCTGGAGGTGGCCTCGTCCAGGATCAGGATGGGGGCATCGCCGAGCAGGGCCCGGGCGATGGCCAGGCGCTGGCGCTGGCCGCCGGACAGGCGCGCGCCGCCCTCGCCCACCACGTGGTCGAGGCCGCCCTCGAGCCGGTCCACATACTCCATGACCCCCGCAGCGCGGGCCGCCTCCTCCACCTCCTCGCGGGTGGCATCGGGCCGACCGTAGGCGATGTTGGCGGCCAGGGTGTCGTTGAACAGGACCACCTCCTGGCTGACGATGGCCACCTGATCCCGCAGGAAGTGCAGGTCCAGGTCCCCCAGGTCCACGCCGTCCAGGTAGATATGCCCCCGGTCCGGGCGGTAGAAGCGCGGCACCAGGTTCACCATGGTGGACTTCCCCGCCCCGGAGAGCCCCACCAGGGCCACCACGTGCCCGGCCGGAACCTCCAGATCGATCCCCTGGAGCACCGGCGCGCCCGGCTCGTACTCGAACCAGACGTCCTCGAAGGCCAGCTCCCCCCGGACCCTGTCCAGGGTCCGGGACCCCTCGTTCCCCTCGGGATGGAAATCGAGCATCTGGAAGATGCGCTCGCCGGCGGCCAGCCCCTGCTGGATGACGGGGTTGATCTTGGTCAAACGCTTCAAGGGGTCGTACATCATCAGCAGGGCCGCCAAAAACGAGAAGAAGGTGCCCGGCGTGGTCTCGTCCCCGCCGAACATCACCCGATAGCCCCCGTAGTAGATGACCAGCGCGATGCAGATGGCCGCCGCGATCTCCATCACCGGCACGGAGAGGGCGGTGGCCTGGGCCTTGCGCATGTTCTGTTTGCGGTGGGTCTCGGATTCCTTGTGGAACCGGGCGTGCTCGTAGTCCTCGCCGTTGAAGGCCTTGATCACCCGGTTGCCCACCACCCCCTCCTCGATCACCCGGGTCATGGAGGCCCGGGCGAGCTGGGAGGAGCGGCTGCTCTTGCGCAGCTTGCGGGTGAGCCTGGCCAGGGGGCCGATGACCAATGGCAGGCCGATGAGGGAAACCAGGGCCAGCTGCCAGTCGTGATAGAAGACCAGCCCCAGGAGGAACACGGCGGTCAGGGTGTCCTTGATGAGAGTGCTCAGGCCCCGGGTGATGGAGCGCTCCACCTGATCCACGTCGTAGGTGAGCCGGGAAATGAGGGTGCCGGCGGCGTGCTCGCTGAAGAACCCGAGGGGCATGTGCAGCAGGCGGGCGAACAGGTCGTCGCGCAGCTGGCGCATGGCCCGCTGCCCGATCCAGCTCAGCAGGTAGGTCTCCAGGTAGTTGGCCACCCCCTTCACCAGATACATACCGATGATTCCCAGCGGCAGGAGCAGGAGGAGGGTCTCGTCCTCCTCGATGAAGATCTGGTCGATCACCGGCTTGAGCAGGTAGGCCACGCCGGTGGTGGCCCCCGCTACCACGATCATGGCCACCAGGGAGACCGCGAGTCGCGGCCAGTGGGGCCAGACGTAGGCGAGCAGCCGGCCGTAGAGGCCCACGCTGGACTGAACGGGCTGATCGCTGCCGGGGGTCATTGCGCCTCCGCGGGGTCCGTCTCCCCCCGGGACAGGGCGGAAACGGCCACCCGACCGAGGCCAGCCTCGGCGCCGGCGTCCATGGCCTCCACCACCGCCCCGTGGCGGGCGTTGCGGTCGGCCCGGATCACCAGCAGGGGGGCCTCCCCGCCCTTCCCGTCCTCCGCATGCCGGCCCAGGGCGGCGGCGAGGTCGGTGCCCTCCTCCAGTTCGTCGCCGTCCACCAGGAAGTCCCCCTCCTCGGTGACCATGACCTCCACCCGCTCGACCTCGGGATTGGCCTGGGCGCTGTCCGCCTCGGGGACCTGCACCTGCAGGCCCGTGCGGGACACGAAGGTGGTGGAGATCATGAGGAAGATCAGCAGCAGGAACACCACGTCGATCAGGGGGGTAAGCTCGATGGTGGGGGAGCCGGCGCTGCGGGGACGGAACCTCACGGGCGATCCCCCTGGAGGATCTCCGCCATGCGCAGGGCGTGCTGCTCCATGTCCACCACCAGGCGGTCCAGCTTGGCGTTGAAGTACCGGTGCATGGCCAGGGCCGGGATGGCGATGCTCATGCCGAAAGCGGTGGTCAGCAGGGCCTGGGAGATGCCCCCGGCAAGGACACTGGGATCCCCCACCCCCTGGCTGGTGATCACCGAGAACACGTTAATCATGCCGAGCACCGTGCCCAGCAGCCCCAGCAAGGGGGAGATGGCGGCGATGGTGCCGAGCAGGGTCAGGTAGCGGGACAAGTCCGCCACCACGTGACGGCCGGTCTCCTCGATGGACTCCTTGATGACCTCCCGCCGGAGGCCGGAATTGCGCAGACCGCTGGCGAGGACGGCGGCGAGCGGGCTGGGATCGCTCTCCGCCCGCTCCCGGGCCTGGCCCAGGTCGCCCCGATCGAGGTCCGCCTCCAGCGCGGTGACCAGATCCGGTGGCAGGATGCGGGCGGTGCGCAGGCTGTACAGGCGCTCCGCGATAATGGCCACGGCCAGCAGCGACAGGATAAGCAGCGGCAGCATGATCCATCCGCCGCGGATCAGGAGATCGAGCAAGGGTGGCTTCCTCCGCCTGGGTACCCCGAATTGCAAAGGCTCACAGTATACAAGGCCGGCAACCGCGCCCAAACCCGGCCCCTCTGGGCAGGGTTTCGCGGCCTGCTAGAAGAGGCCCGCCAGGGATGGCAGAGGCGGGGGCGGCGCCCCGGCGTGCCAGTAGCGATCGGCGCGCTGCCGGTACCCCCGCACCCGGGGCTCGGGGCCGAGCCGGATCTCCACCGCCCCCTCGCTGGCAGTATTCAGGGCACGGGCGCCCACCCGGCGGTACCGGCCCTCCACCTCCGGGGTGGGCAGACCCCAACGGTTGCCGTGACCCGTGGAATACACCACCCAGTCCGGACGGGCGGCGCGCACGAAGGCGGGGGATGAGGAGGTGGTGCTGCCGTGGTGGGGCGCCACCACCACCGTCTGCTCCGGCAGCCCTTCCGAAGAGAGGATCCTCTGCTCCCCGGCGGCCTCCAGGTCGCCGGGGAGCAGCACCCGCTGCCCGCCCGCGGCCACCTCCACCACCCGCGAGGAGGCGTTCCCCGCCCCCGGACCGTCCTCCGGCGGGTGGAGGATCCGGAAGCGCACGCCGTCCCAGGCCCAGCCATCCCCGGCGTAGAGAGCGCGGCCTTTCGCCGCGGGTGATCCCACGACCTCCCGCACGGCGACCTCGTTCTGGAGCCCGGCGCAGCCGCCAAGGTGGTCGTCGTCGCCGTGGCTGACCACCAGCCGGTCCACCGCGTCCCAGCCCCGGGCCTGCAGGAAGGGGGCCACCACCGCCTCCCCGGCGTTGAAGCTGGCGCTGAAGCGGGGGCCGCAGTCCACCACGGCCACGTGGCTGGCTGTCTCCACCACCGCCGCGCTGCCCTGCCCCACTTCAAGCACCCAGACCCGCGCCTGGCCGTGGGAAAGCTCCGGGGGACCAACCCAGGCCAGGGGCAGGACGGCCACCAACCCCCCGAGCCAGCGCCACCGCCCGGGGGCCTTCAACAGCAGGCCCAGGCCGGCCAGCATGGCGGCCACCGCCGGGACATCGGGGCGCGGACCGCTCCACGCCGCCCAGGACCAACCCGCCAGCCCCTCCAGGAGGCCCATGGCCCACTCCAGGAGCCAGCCGGCGGCCACCATGAACGCCTCCGCAAGCTCCGGCAGACCAATCAGGGCCGCCACCGCGCCGACCAGGGCGAGAGGCACGATGACGAGACTGAACAGGGGAATGGCCACCGCGTTGGCCACCGGGGCCACCAGGGAGACCTGCCCGAACCAGTAGGCCAGCCATGGGCTGACCGCGACCACCACCGCCAGCTGCACGGCGGCTGCCCGCCGCCGGCGGCCCCAGGTCCCGGCGGTGCCACCGAGCAGTAGCCCGATGGCCGCCACCGCCGTGAAGCTCAGCCAGAATCCGGGCGCGAGGAGGCTGTCGGGGGACCAGAGGAGAACCACCAGGGCCGCCGCGGCCAGGGCCCGCCCGAAATGGAAGGGCCGGCCCAGCAGCCAGGCCCCGAGCCCCACCGCCACCATGATGAGCGCCCGCTGGGTGGGCAGGCTCAGCCCCGCCAGCAGGGCGTAGCCCCCCGCCGTGGCCAGGGCGGCCACCGCCGCGAAGCGGGGAGCCGCCATCAGCAGCGGGGCCAGCGGCACCCGGCGCCACAGGAAGCGCGCCACCGCGAAGGCCAGGAAGGCCACCCACCCCACATGGAGACCGCTGATGGCCACCAGATGGGCCGTGCCGGTGACCTGCAGGGTCTCCCAGGCCTCCGGGGTCAACTGGTCGCGCTTGCCTACGGTCAGGGCCCGTACCAGGGGCCCGGCCGGGCCGGCCGCGGCCGCCGCCTCCTGCACCCGACGGCGCGCGGCCTCCACCGCGACCCGCCAATCCGCCCCGGACTCCCCCAGGCGCCGGGCGGGCGGTTCCGCGCGGACATAACCGGTGGCGGACAGCCCCCGGGTACGCAGGAAGCGGGCGTAATCGAAGCCACCGGGATTGCGGAAGCCCCTGGGCCGTTTGACCCGCACCGCCAGGCGCCAGCCCTGCCCATAGGCCAGGTCTTCCGGGGCGGTGCGGTACCAGGACAGGCGCAGGGTGCCGCGGTACTCCCGCCAGTCCCCCTCCGGCGACCGCAGGCGCTCCACCCGGAAGCGAAAGCGTCGGCGCTCGCCCTTGTCCTCCACCGCACCGGCGACGGTTCCTTCCACCTGCACCGTTCGCCGCTCCAGGGCGGCGGGAAACGGGTAGGCCTGCTGGCCAATGGCCGCCAGGCCCTGCCAGAAGAAGCCGGCCACAAGGGCCACCGCCAGGACCGGGGCGGGCCCTGGACGGAGGTAGAGGACCCCGAGGGCGATCAGGAGGGGAAGGGTCAGGACCCAGGGGGGGAGCAGAAAGGGAAGGCCATGGAAGGCCAGGATGCCCAGGGCGAAGGCGGCCACGGCCATCCAGAGGAAGGGCGTGCCGACGGCCGCCCGAAGCTGTCCGTTGTCGCTCACGGCCGCCCGTCCCCTCCCGAGTGGCCTCCGCCCGTGGCTGCCCCGCTCAGCCGGCCTCCAAGTGGCCCTCCAACAGCCGGAACTGTTGCCCCATCAGCCCCGCCAGCCCCGCATCGTGGGTGACCACCACCAGGGCCGTGCCCAGCTCCCGGTTGAGGGAGAGCAGGAGGTCGTGGATGCGCTCCGCGGTGCGGTCATCCAGGTTGCCTGTGGGCTCGTCGGCCAGGATCAGGGAGGGCCGGGTGACCAAGGCGCGGGCAATGGCCGTGCGCTGGCGCTCGCCGCCGGACAGCTCACTGGGCTTGTGGCGCAGGCGCTCCGCGAGGCCCACCCGGGCAAGCATCTCTTCGGCTGCCTCCTGCGCCTCCGCCCGGCCCTGCCTGCGGATGAGCAGGGGCATCATGACGTTCTCCAGGGCGTCGAACTCCGGCATCAGGTGATGGAACTGGTAGACGAAGCCCAGCTCCCAGTTGCGCAGGGTCCCCCGCTCCGCCTCGCCCAGGGCAAAGAGGTCCTGACCGCCCACGCGCACCGTCCCCGCGCTGGGGCGGTCGAGGCCGCCGAGCAGGTGGAGCAGCGTGCTCTTGCCCGAGCCGGAGGAGCCGGTCACGGCCAGGGTCTCGCCGATCCCCACCCGGAAGGAGACGTCCTCCAGGACCAGGATCTCCCGGTCCCCGTCCCAGAAGCGCCGGGTCAGGGACTCCGCCTCCAACACCGGGTCACTCATAGCGCAGGGCCTCCACCGGGTCGGTTCGCGCCGCACTGCGGGCGGGGTAGATGGTGGCGAGGAAGCTCATCACCAGCCCCGCCCCGGTGATCCAGGCCACATCGGCCCAGTACAGCTCGGAAGGCAGCCGGCTCACCGAATAGACATCGCCGGGCAGGAACTGGGTCTGGAAGAGTTGCTCCAGGCCGGCCACCAGCCCCTCCACGTTGAGGGCCAGGGCCACCCCGCTGGCGCCGCCCAGCAGTACGCCGAAGAGCCCGATGATGGTGCCCTGGATCATGAAGATGGCGGTCACATTGCCCGGCGAGGCGCCGAGGGTGCGCAGGATGGCGATATCGCCCCGCTTCTCGTTCACCAGCATCACCAGGCTGGAGACGATGTTGAAGGCGGCCACCATGACGATCAGAAACAGGATCACGAACATGACCACCTTCTCCGTGTGCAGGGCCTGGAAGAAGTTGCGGTTGCGCTGGGTCCAGTCGCGCACGAAGTAAGAGCCGCCCAGATCCTCCCGCAGCCGCTCGGCGACCTGCGGGGCGTCCATGGGCTCCGCCAAGCGCAGCCGGATGCCCGAGAAGCGCCCGTCCAGGCGGTAGAGCTTCTGGACATCCTCCACGTGGGCGTAGACCAGCCCGGAGTTGTACTCGTACATCCCCGCGTCGAACACCCCCACCACCGTGAACCGCTTCAGCCGGGGCAGCATGCCGGCCGGGGTGGACTGCCCGGAGGGGGCCACCAGGGTGATGGGATCACCGATGTCCAGCCCCATGTTCCGGGCCACGGTCTTGCCCACGATGACCCCGTAGGCGCCGGGCTGCAGGTCCTCCAGGCTGCCCCGCTGCATGTTGCCGGCCAGGTCGCTAACCCCCTCCTCCCAATCGGGCAGGATGCCGCGCACCAGGACCCCGCTCACCGCGCTGCCCCGGGTGAGCATGCCCTGCTCACGGACGTAGGGGGCGCCGGCCTCCACCCCGGGCACCCGAGCGGCGGTGTCCACCACCTGGCGCCAGGTGTCTCCGCCCTCCAGGTCCTGGTAGCTGCTGACCACGACGTGGCTGGTCACGCCGAGGATGCGGTCCCGCAGCTCGCTCTGGAAGCCGTTCATCACGGAGATCACCGTGATCAGGGCGGCCACCCCTAGGGCGATCCCCAGCGCCGAGATCACCGTGATCAGGCTGAGGAAGCCGTTGCGGCGCTTGGTGCGCAGGTAGCGCAGGCTGATGAAGAGCTCGAAGGGGCGCAAGGGCGGCCTCGGACGGAGGGTTTATTGGTCCCGTTCGGCGGGGCGCATGTGGGGAAACAGGATCACCTCGCGGATGGAGTCCTGGTCGGCAAAGACCATGGCCATGCGGTCGATGCCCAGGCCGGCCCCCGCGGTGGGCGGCAAGCCGTACTCCAGGGCGCGGATGTAGTCGGCGTCGTAGTGCATGGCCTCGGCGTCGCCACCGGCCTTCTTCTCCGCCTGGGCCTTGAAGCGGGCCGCCTGGTCCTCGGGGTCGTTGAGCTCGGAGAAGCCGTTGCCCACCTCCCGGCCGCCGAAGAACAGCTCGAAGCGGTCCACCACCTCCGGGTCGGCGTCATTGCGCCGCGCCAGGGGGCTCACCTCGGTGGGGTAATGGGTGATGAAGGTGGGCTCGATGAGCCGGTCTTCCACGGTCTGCTCGAAGATCTCCACCAGCAGCCCCCCCCAGCCTAGTTCCTCGTCCGGCTCCACGCCGAGCCCCACCAGGAACTGCCGGAGCGCCTCCGGGTCACGCACCTCCCCCGCGGACAGCCCTTCGTTGTGCTCCAGCACCGCCTCCTCGATGGTCAGGCGCCGATAGGGCCGGCCCAGGTCGAAGTGCTGGCCCTGGTAGGTGAGCACCGGCGTCCCCAGCACCTGGACAGCCGCTTCCCGGGTCATCTCCTCGATCAGATCCATGAGGTCCCGGAAGTCGGCGTAGGCCTGGTAGAACTCCAGCATGGTGAATTCGGGGTTGTGGCGGGTGGACACGCCCTCGTTGCGGAAGTTGCGGTTGATCTCGAAGACCCGCTCGAAGCCCCCCACCACCAGGCGCTTCAGGTAGAGCTCCGGGGCCACCCGCAGGTAGAGGTCCATGTCCAGGGCGTTGTGGTGGGTAACGAACGGTCGCGCGGTGGCGCCCCCCGGGATGGGCTGCATCATGGGGGTCTCCACCTCGAGGTAGTCGCGGTCGAGGAGGAATCGGCGGATGGCGCTGATCATGGCGGAGCGGGTGCGGAAGGTCTCGCGGGTCTCCTGGTTCACGATCAGGTCCACGTAGCGCTGCCGCAGCCGCGCCTCGTCGTCGGTGAGGCCGTGCCACTTCTCCGGCAGCGGGCGCAGGGACTTGGTAAGCAGCTGCACCTCGTCCACGGCCACCGTCAGCTCACCGGTCTTGGTGCGGAACAGGGTGCCCCCGGCGCCGACGATGTCGCCCACGTCCCACTTCTTGAAGCCGGCGTTGTACTCGCCCTCGGCCAGCGCGTCGCGGGTGACGAAGAGCTGGATCTGTGCGTCGGAGCCGTCGCCCAGGTGGGCGAAGCTGGCCTTGCCCATGACCCGTTTGGCCACCATGCGCCCGGCCACCCGTACCCGCTGCGGCTCGGCCTCCAGCGTCTCCGCATCCAGCTCGCCGAAGCGCTCATGGATCTCCGCGGCCCAGTGGGTGCGCCGGAAGGTGTTGGGGAAGGCTTCCCCCTGCTCGCGCCAGGCGGCCAGCTTGCTCCGGCGCTGTTGGATCTGCTCGTTCTCCTCGTTGCTCAACGGCCCGACTCCGGTCACGGGTAAGGGTTGGATGGACACAAAACGACCGCGGACGGACACCTGTCCGTCCCCGGCTGCGGGCTCAAGGCCGGGGCATCAGATCTCGGCCCCGGCGCCCACCCCCTGCTTGAGGGCGGCTTCGATGAAGGGGTCCAGGTCGCCGTCCAGCACGGCCTGAGTATTGCCCACCTCCACGCCGGTGCGCAGGTCCTTGATGCGGCTCTGGTCCAGGACGTAGGAGCGGATCTGGTTCCCCCAGCCGATCTCGCCCTTCTCGGCGGACTCGGCGGCCTGCTTCTCGCGCTGCTTCTGCAGCTCCAGCTCGTAGAGCCGGGCGCGCAGGACCCGCCAGGCCTCCGCGCGGTTGGAATGCTGGCTCCGCGAGCTCTGGCACTGTACCACGATGCCCGTGGGCTCATGGGTTAGGCGCACGGCGGAGTCCGTCTTGTTCACGTGCTGCCCGCCGGCGCCGGCGGCCCGGTAGGTGTCCGTGCGCACGTCCTCGGGATTGACCTCCACCTCGATGGACTCGTCCACCTCCGGGTACACGTAGACCGAGGCGAAGGAGGTGTGGCGCCGCCCGCCCGAGTCGAATGGGGACTTGCGCACCAGGCGGTGCACCCCCGACTCCACCCTGAGGTGGCCGTAGGCGTACTCGCCGCCCACCTTGACGATGGCGCTCTTGATGCCCGCCTCGTCGCCGGGGCTGACCTCCATCAGCTCCGTAGCGAACCCTCGGGACTCGCACCAGCGCAGGTACATGCGCAGGAGCATCTCCGCCCAGTCCTGGGCCTCCGTGCCGCCGGCGCCGGCCTGGATCTCCAGGAAGGCGTTGCTTTCGTCCATCTCCCCGGAGAACATGCGCCGGAACTCCAGATGCTGGACCCTGCGCTCCATGTCCGCTAGGTCGGCGCGGACCTCTTCCAGGGTTTCCTGGTCTTCCTCGGCTTCGGCCAGCTCCAGCAGCTCGTCGGTGCTCTCCACCTGCTGGGCCAGCTCCTCCAGGGGCCCCACCTGCTCCTTGAGCCGATGGAACTCCTGACTCAGCTGCTGGGCGTGGTCGGGATCGTTCCAGAGATCGGGGGCGGCGAGCTCATGCTCCAGCTCGTCGAGGCGCTCCTTCAGGCGAGGGACGTCAAAGATACCTCCGTAGGCCGTCCACACGGCCACGCAGATCCTCGATCCACTCCCGGGGCTTGCGCTGTTCTTCGGTCAAAACGGCCTCCTGCATGTGTTCGTCGCCGGCTCCCAAGAAACGCCACATTCTGCCACAACCCCGCCCGCAACTCACACGGCCTCGCCCTCCCCCCGGCCGGGCCGTCCAGGCCGGGGGGACACGGTTTCCCTCGCCCGGCAAGTGCGGTATCCTTTGCCCTTCGGGCGGCGGGGGTAGTTCAACGGCAGAACCTCAGCCTTCCAAGCTGATGATGCGGGTTCGATTCCCGTCCCCCGCTCCAATCCGACCGCCTCGGAGCCTCCGGATATCCGGGGCGGGCCCAGGGCGGGCGTAGCTCAGTTGGTAGAGCACCACCTTGCCAAGGTGGATGTCGCCGGTTCGAGTCCGGTCGCCCGCTCCAGAAGATCGCGGGCGGGGCCCGGGTTTGCCGCCGCGGCCCCTGCGAACCGCCCATGTGGGACGGTGGCGGAACTGGTAGACGCGCTGGATTTAGGATCCAGTACCTACGGTGTGCGGGTTCGAGTCCCGCCCGTCCCACCAGTGTGCCGGTCCGTGCAAAACCGAGCCGGCCCGTGCGGGCCGACGCCTCGCCGGAGGGGTGGCCGAGTGGACGAAGGCGCCTGACTCGAAATCAGGTGACGGTTCTGCCGTCCGGGGGTTCGAATCCCTCCCCCTCCGCCATATTCCTGACCCGAACAAGGCCCTGGTTCCCCCAGGGCCTTGTTTTCTTTTACTTCCCCACAGGTCCCTGCAAGGGCGGCCCGCGCCTGGCCGGAGGGGCCGACCCTGGATAGGGTTAGAGAGGGGAAGGAAGCTGCAAGGAGGGAGCCGCCATGGCCGCGGATCGCCCGGAAATCGACGTGGAAACCCTGGCCCGGCTGCGTGGGGCGGACTCGCCCCCGGTGGTGCTGGATGTTCGTGAGCCTCGCGAACTGGCCGTGTGCGCCCTGGAGGATGCCCTCCACATTCCCATGGGGGAGGTTCCGGCGCGCCTGGGCGAGCTGCCGGCGGACCGCGAGATCGTGGTGATGTGTCACCACGGTGTACGCAGCTGGCAAGTCACCCAATTCCTGCGGCACCAGGGGTTCGACAATGTCCGCAACCTGGCCGGCGGCATTGACGCCTGGGCGGCCCGGGTCGACCCCTCCCTGCCCCGATACTGACCTCCCCGCCGACCGATTCCCCCCTCAGGCCTCCTGCCACTCCCGAAGACGTTCGAGCAGGGCCTCGCAACGGGCCCGGCGATCCGGATCCGGGTCCTCCATGCAGGCCACCGCGGCGATCCCCTCCAGGTACTCCCAGGAGGCGCCCAGGTAGCGCGCGCCGTGCCAGATGATGTCCCGGTACCAGCGGTAGGGCGGGAGGTCCGGATCGATGAAGTCGCCCTCGCCGAGGTAGACGAAGGCGGAATAGGTGCGCCCCGCCACCGTCACCTCCATGCGCTCGTCCCGATAGCCTTCCCCCTCCACCGCGTCCAGGTCGGGCTTCTCCCGGGCGTCGATCTCGAACAGGGCCCCGAGCGCCCGGTCCCCCGGATCCCCCGTGTACACCAGGTTCCCCTTGCCGGAGCCGTCCTGTCCCCGTTTGTGAAAGGCCAGCCGGTAGCCTTCAAGGTCCAATCGGCCTACCAAACGGGCCGAGGGGACGCGTTCGCCGAGACGGAGCGGGTGCAGGTTGGAGCCGAAGGCCAGGTAATGGAGCGTGGACACGTTGCCTCCCTGATTTGGCGGTAACGGCGGGCGAATGGGGAAAGGGCCACCCCTCCCGGGTCGGGGGCAGGCCGTTGGACGATCCGGGCAGAGCCCCCGTTCCGGGCGTAGGGTAACAAAAGCGGTCGGGAATTGCCGGCGGGGCGGGAAGCGGGCAAACTTGCGGCTTTTCCGCATCGGGAGAGCCGTCGTGTCGGAGCTGCTACGGGCATACAAGCGCATCCCCGTCCACGAGCGCACGCAGATGGTGCTCAGCGCCGACCTCGACCCGGTCTGGCGACCCTGCATCCTGGAGGACCAGGACGCCCAGGTGAAGGCCTACTTCGCCCGCCGCCTGGACCTCACCGGAACGGAGGTGGGCTCCCTGCTGGCCGACCCCAACCAGACCGTGCGGCTGAACTGCGCACGCCGCAGCGACCTCTCCGCCGAGCAGGTGGAGCGCTGCGTGCGCGACCGGGACCCCAATCTGCGCTACTTCATCGCCCGGAGCCCCCAGCTGACGGAGGAGCAGCGGGCCCGCCTGCTGGCGGACGAAGACGAGCTGGTGCGGCGGGCCGCGGCCAAGGGGCCCAAGGCCCGCGGCACCCGCCAGCGCCCCGGCCAGGCCCCGCTGATCCGCTAGGCAGCCGAGCAGGCGACATGGGCCCCCCCGGGATCTGGTGCCCTTCGCGGTGTTTCCCCCGGCCCGCTTTCGATACCCGGTTCCTGGGGATGGATCACCCACCGAACCTTCCCCCCCTGTAAGCATGGATTTATGGTAAAGGGGCCACCGGAACAACTCCACATCTTGGGAGGGAGAGGCCATGGACAACCCCGATGTCGAGGCCCACTACAGCCGGGGGAACCTGGCAAGCATCCTTTTCCGTGCCCTGGAAGAAACGGGGCTGGACCCCAACAACCTGCATCCCGATGACCTCGCGCCCGTTGATGAATTCCATATCCGGGGGCAAGAGGCCACCCGGGAGCTGATAGAGCTCGCCGGATTCGGGCCGGAGGACCACGTCCTGGACGCGGGCTGCGGCATAGGCGGACCGGCACGCCATCTCGCCCAACAGTGCGGCTGCCGGGTGACGGGACTCGAGCTGACCCGGGAGTATTGCCACCTGGCCAGCGACCTCACCGCGAAGGTTGGCCTGGACCAGCGGGTGGAATTCCAGGAGGGGGATGCCACCGCCATGCCCTTCGGGGACCAAGCATTCGACGGCATCTGGACCCTGCACATGTCCATGAACGTGGCCAATAAGGACAGGCTATACGCTGAAATGCGGCGGGTCCTGCGCCCGGGTGGGCGACTGGCCATGTACGAGATCGTGGCCGGACCGGGGGGAGCCGTGCACTTTCCCGTTCCCTGGGCCCGGAGCCCGGCCATCAGTCACCTGGCCTCCGCCGAGGACCTGCGCTCCGGACTGGAAGCCCGGGGATTTCGCGAGCGCTATTGGGGCGACGTCACCGAGCCGGCCACGAGCTTCTTCACCGCAATGCTTGAGCGAGCGCGGCAGGAGGAGCCGCCGCCACTAGGCCTGCACCTGGTGCTGGGCCCGGACATGGGGGAGATGGCGAACAACATGCTGCGCAACCTGGAGGAGGACCGCATCCGGGTGGTGCAGCTCGTCATGGAGGGCTGAATCAGGAGGGATGGCCCAGGGTCCGCTTCACGGCATCCCGCCAGCCCCCGTACAGCCGCTCCCGCTCGGTGGCGTCCATCCGGGGCTCGAACAGGCGCTCCGGGCTCCGGGCACCGGCCAGCTCCTCCGTCCCCGACCAGAAGCCCACGCTCAGGCCGGCCAGGAAGGCGCTGCCGGCGGCGGTGGTCTCCACCAGCCGCGGGCGGTCCACCGGGACACCGAGCAGGTCCGCCTGGAACTGCATCAGCAGGTTGTTGGCGCTCGCCCCACCGTCCACCCGCAGCTCCCGCACCGGGGTGCCGGCGTCGGCGTTCATGGCATCCACCACGTCGCGGGTCTGGTAGGCCATGCTCTCCAGGGCGGCCCGGGCCAGATGGGCCCGCCCGGTGCCCCGCGTCATGCCCAGCACCGCCGCCCGGGCCTCCATGTCCCAGTAGGGGGCGCCCAGCCCGGCGAAGGCCGGGACCAGGTAAACCCCCTCGTTATCCGTCAGGGAAGCGGCCAGAGCCTCGGTCTCCGCCGCGTCCTCGATGATGCCCAGGCCGTCGCGCAGCCACTGCACCGCCGCCCCGGTGACGAAGATGGCGCCCTCCAGGGCGTAGGCGGGCCGCCCCTCGGCGTCGCAGCACAGGGTGGTCAGCAGGCCGTGCTCGCTGATGGGGTGGCTGTCGCCCATGTTCATGAGCACGAAGGAGCCGGTGCCGTAGGTGTTCTTGGCCTGCCCGGGCGCCCAGCACTGCTGCGCGTAGAGGGCGGCCTGCTGGTCCCCCGCCATGCCGGCCACGGGGATGCCGCTCGGCAGGCTCTCGTGGGCCACCGTGTGACCGAAGACCCCGGCGCTCGGCCGCACCTCGGGGAGCATGGCCGCGGGAACGCGCAGCTCCTCCAGCAGCTCCGGGTCCCAGCACCGGTCGTGGATGTTGTAGAGCAGGGTGCGGGAGGCGTTGGTGGGCTCGGTGGCGTGCACGGCGCCGCCGGTGAGCTTCCACAGCAGCCAGGTGTCCACGGTGCCGAACAGCACCTCCCCGGACTCCGCCTTGCGGCGGGCCTCCGGATAGCGGTCCAGGATCCACTGGATCTTGGTACCGGAGAAGTAGGCGTCCAGCACCAGACCGGTTCGCTCGCGGAAGAAGGGCTCCCGCCCGGCCTCCCGCAGGGCATTGCAGATCCCCGCGGTCTGGCGGCTCTGCCAGACGATGGCGGGGTACACCGGCGCTCCCGTGGCCCGGTCCCACACCACGGTGGTCTCGCGCTGGTTGGTGATGCCGATGGCCGCCACGTCCCGCCCCGAGGCCCCGGCGTTCGCCAGGGCGCCCGCCATGACCCGCAGGCTGGCGCGCCAGATTTCCTCGGGGTCGTGCTCCACCCACCCCGGGTGGGGATAGGACTGGGATAGCTCCGCGTAGGCGCGCCCCACCGCCTCCCCGCGGCGGTCGAAGACCAGGGCGGTGCTCCCGGTGGTGCCCTGGTCCAGGGCCAGCACGTACTCGCTCATGGCCCCCCTCCCGTGCGCCACGGCCCGTTGCCCGCGCTCCGGGCCGCATGGTCGGACCCCGTGCGGGCTACTCCGCCTGCGCGGGGTAGAGGTACTCCCGGGTCCAGGGCAGCTCGTTGCCCGTGGGCCGGGTGAACACCATCTGGAATAGCTGCAGGCTGCCCGCCCGGAAGGCGGCGATGGAGCCGGACAGGTACAGGCGCCAGGCGCGCACGAAGCTCTCGCCGAAGCGTCGGCGCACCTCCTCCTCGTTGGCGTCGTAGCGGGCCAGCCAGTGCTCCAGGGTGCGGGCGTAGTGGAGCCGCAGGTTCTCCACGTCCTGGATGGAGAAGCTGTACGGCTCGAAGATCTCCGTCATCTCCGACAGCGACGGCGGGTAGGCGCCGGGAAAGATGCGCCGCTCGATCCAGGGATTCATGGGCCCGATCGGGCGGTTGCGGCCGATGGAGTGCACCAGGGCCCGCCCGTGGTCGGCGAGCACGCGGTCGATCACCGCCCCCAGATCACGGTAGTTGTCGGTGCCTACGTGCTCCAGCATGCCCACGGAGACGAAGGCGTCGTAGGAGCCGGTGACGTTGCGGTAGTCGTCCTGGACGAACTCCACCCGGTCCTCCAGCCCCTCCGCCCGGGCGCGCTCCCGGGCGTAGGCGATCTGCTCGGTGGAGATATTGAAGGCGCGCACCTTGACGCCGTACTCCCGGGCCATATGGCGGGCCAGGGATCCCCAGCCACAGCCGGCCTCCACCACCGTCTGGCCGGGCTCCAGGCGCAGCTTGCGGGCCACATGGTCCATCTTCGCCCGCTGCGCCGCCTCCAGGCTCATCTCCGGGTCGGCGAAGTAGGCGCAGGTGTAGACCATGTCCTCGTCGAGCCAGAGGGCGTAGAAGTCGTTGCCCAGGTCGTAGTGGTGGTGGATGTTCTCCCGCGAGCCGGAGAGGGTGTTGCGCCGAGCCCGATGCAGCCGGGAGGTCAGGCCGGGACGTCCGCCCCCGTGCCCGTGGCGCTGCTGGCGGGTGAGGTCCACCACGGTCAGGAGCTCGGCCAGGTCCCCCTCCACCTCGATCCGCCCCGCGGCGTAGTCGTCGCCGAAGTGGAGGTCGGGGTGGCGGAGCAGGCGGTAGAAGGCCCCTCGGTCGCGGATGTGCACCCGGGCCACCGGATTCTCTGGGGCCGGCTCCAGGGTCCGCCCGTCCCAGAGCGTCAAAGCGAAGGGCGGGTTCCCCATGGTCTCCAGCAGCTTGCCCGCCAGCTTGCGCTCAAGGCCCAGCACCGCCGTCCCCTCCCCCGGGGCCTGCGCGGAATCCACCTCACCGCCGCCCGGCAGGCTGAGCGGCGAATCCTCGTCCCGTCTCATCTACCCCCTCCTGTAGCCAACAGCCCGTGGCTCCATCCCCTGGAGCCTACAATGTCCCCGCAAAAACCGTGGGCATGCAACCCTTTACCCGTCCCGCCCCCCCCCTGCCGGGCGGAACGCGGGGGAATCTCGATTGGCCCTCGCATGATAGTGAATCGGGCCGGGACTAGCCACTCTTTGTCCGCGATTTCCCGACAGGAATGTCCACGGACGCGGCGCGGCATCTTACCCCCGTTACGCCCCCGGACAGCACGGGCGGACATCCCCCCGCCGCCTGGGGTATAGTCGGAGGTCCGCACTGGCATCGTCGAGGAGCGCACCATGGGCTACACCGCCCGCTACTTCCTGGCCGTCCTGCTGCCCCCCGCCGCCGTGATCAAGCTCGGGCGGCGCACCGCCACCGTGGCCCCCATCGGGGTGTTCTTCCTCGCTGCCCTCGTCACCTATGCGCTGGCCCCCTGGACGCCCTGGATGGTGCTGGGCGACCTGTTCTGGGCGGCATCGGCCATCTGGGCGGTGCTGACCGTACGCGGGGCCGAGGAGGACGAGCGCCACGAGCCTTCCAGCACCGCGGAGCACCATGTGGACCCGGAACGCCATTACCCCGCCGAGGACGAGGCGCCCCGGGAATAGCACGCACCCCTACGGAGGACCCATGCAGACCTTTCAGCACCTGAGCCACCGCACCCTGCGTCTGGTGGAGCGGCTCGTCCTGGTGGTCATCACCATCGCCACGGTGGCGGCCATCGTCGAGGAGATCGGCATCATGCTCGAGGGCGGATCGGTGCACCTCGCCGACCTGCTCCTGCTCTTTCTGTACATGGAGGTGCTGGCCATGGTGGGGGCCTACGTGGATTCCGGCCAGCTGCCGGTGCGCATGCCCATCTACATCGCCATCGTTGCCCTGGCCCGCTACCTGGTGCTGGACATGAAGGATCTGGACAACCTGCGGATCCTGGCGGCCGCCGGGGGCGCCCTGGTCCTGGCCCTGGCGGTCCTGGTGATCCGCTACGGCCATGTCCGCTTCCCCTACGAGAAGGAGCCTTACGAGTGAGGCCCCCTACGGGACCGCCGGCTCAAAGGCCGGAACCGGCCGGCCGGCACTCCTCCACCACCAGCTGGACATTCCGGCGCCCGCGGAAGGTGTTCACCTCCAGCCGGTAGGCGAGCTCCACCTCCTCCAGCTCCGGGGCCCGCCCCTCCGGGGCCCCGCGGAAGTGGATGGCCTCCACCGTATAGTCCCCGCCCTCGGGGAACAGCCACATCTTGAGGTGGTTGTGCCCCACCACCCGGACCTCCCCCACCCGGAAACGGCCCTGGAACAGGGGCGCCGGGAACCCCGTGCCCCAGGGCCCGCCGCTCTCCAGCAGCTCGGCCTTGCGCAGGTTGAGCTCCTCGGGGCCCAGCTCGCCGTCGGTCTCCAGTCGCGGGGTCAGGGCCTCCGGGTCGGCCAGCTCCCGCACCGCCCGGTCGAAGGCGTCCCCGAAGGCATCCAGGTGGACCGGATCCAGCGACAGCCCGGCGGCCATGGCGTGGCCGCCGAAGCGGGACAGCAGCCCCTCGTGGGTGGTGGCCACCCGTTCGAGCACATCCCGGATGTGCACCCCCGCCACGGAGCGGCCGGAGCCCTTGAGCAGCCCGCCGTCGCCGGGAGCGAAGGCGATCACCGGCCGGTGCAGGCGCTCCTTGATGCGCGAGGCCACCAGCCCCACCACCCCCTGGTGCCAGTCCTCCCGGAACAGGCACACCCCGTGGCGCTCGGCCAGGGCCGGATCGTCCGCCAGGGCCTCCACGGCATCGTCGTGCATGTCCGCCTCCAGGGAGCGCCGCTGCTGGTTGAGCGCGTCCAGCTCGGCGGCCAGCTCGCGGGCCTCGCGGTAGTCCTCGGCGAGCAGGCAGCGGATGCCGAGGCTCATGTCCTCCAGGCGACCGGCGGCGTTGAGCCGCGGCCCCACCACGAAACCGAGGTCGGTGGCCCGGAGGTGCCCCGGCTCCCGGCCCGCCACCTCGATCAGGGCCCGGATGCCGGGGCGCGCCTTGCCGGCTCGGATGCGCTCCAGGCCCTGGTGGACCAGGATGCGGTTGTTGCGCTCCAGCGGCACCACGTCGGCCACCGTGCCTACCGCCACCAGGTCGAGCACCTCGTTGAGGTTGGGCTCCTCGAGCCCCCGGGCGGCGAACCAGGCGTCCTCGCGCAGCCGTGCGCGCAGGGCCGCCATGACGTAGAAGACCACCCCCACCCCGGCGCTGGACTTGGCCGGGAAGGGGCAGCCGGGCTGGTTGGGATTGACGATGGCGTCGGCGGGCGGGAGGGCGGCCGGGGGCAGGTGGTGGTCGGTGACCACCACCCGCATGCCCCGCTGGTGGGCGGCCGCCACGCCGTCGCGGCTGGAGATGCCGTTGTCCACGGTCACCAGGACGTCCGGGGCGAGCAGTTCGGCGGCCTCGGCCACGATGCCTGGGGTCAGGCCGTAACCGAACCGGAAGCGGTCGGGAATCACGTAGGTGGCGCGGGCCCCCATGGCGCGGAGGGCGGCAACGGACAGGGCGGTGCTGGTGGCCCCGTCGCAGTCGAAGTCGCCGACGATGCAGACCGTTTCGCCGCGCTCGATGGCTCCCGCCAGCACCGCCACCGCCCCCTCCATGCCGAGCAGGGAGTCCGGACGTTCCAGGGCGGACGCCCGGCGTTCCAGCTGGCCGGGATCCTCGATGCCGCGGGCGGCGTACAGCCGGGCCAGGAGGGGATCGGTGCCCGCCTCGATGAGCCGCTGCTCGGCTTCGGGGGCGCGGGGACGGACCTTCCATTGGCGGGCGCGGTGTCCGGTCAAGCAAACCTCCGGCGAAGGGCGGACGATCGGCGGCACCGGCCGTCTCCCCGGGGGGGATCCGGACCCGGCACGGCCCCTGTATTTGTCCGGAAACGGTTGCCTCGTGGGCGGGGAAGCGGGGGACAGGCTAGCCGATGACGGCCTCCCAGCCAACCGGGGCCCCGGACAGCCGGTTCTCGCTGACCGTACGCGCCCGGCTCCAGGGCCAGACCTTCCCCGCGTGGCAGGACAGCGCCGGAGCGGACGGCGGGGGCTCGGCCGCACGGGCCCCGGTGGGCGCCTCCGGGCCCAGGACCACCCAGGCCGAACCCAGGTCGCGCCGGGCCAGGGCCTCCTCGAGCGGCCCCAGCCATCGCCGGTCCAGCTCCTCCAGCGCCTCCAGCTTGGCGCCCAGATCGCCCCGGGCCCCCGCCGCACGGGCCTGGTCCGCCACGGCCAGGACCGGACCGCCCCCCTGGGCTTCGGACAGGGCCGGTCCCAGGTCGGGCAGCGGGCCCTGGTGGGCCACGCCGCTCAGCCGGGCCAGGCCGGGCAGGAGCGGCGCCTCGCCCCAGACCCCTTTCCAGGGACCGGGCGATCCAGGCTCGGGAAGGGCCCCCGAGCCCCAGAACCACAGGGTGTTCGCCTCGGGCCGCCCCGCCCGGCGCCGGCGCTCGTTGACGGGATGGGCGGCGAGCACCATCTGGACCTCGTTGGCCAGGCGGTGCCAAGCCACTTCCTCCTCGCCCCCGGGCAGGCCGCCCCGGGCGTCGGCCCCGATCCAGGCCTCCAGGGGCACGGTACGGATTCCGGGGGCCTCGGGCAGGTGCAGCACCCAGCGGCCCGGCTCCAGCACGGACAGGTGCCCGCCTTGCTCCGCGAACAGCTCGCGGTTGAGGGCGTTGGCCAGCTCCTCGGCCTCCTCCCGGTCCAGGGCCAGCTCGTCGGGGTCCAGAACCACGGCCGCCTCCGGGGTAACGGCCAGGCGGGCGGGATCGGCGTGCAGGTAGACGCCCCCCTCCGGATCGCGGCCCGCCCCCAGCCAGTCCACGACCCCGGCGGGCGGATCCTCCTCGGGCGCCGGGATCCGGCCGAAGGCGGCGAGCAGGTCGCCCCCCGCGTGCACGGAATGGCCCGAGGGGGCCGCGTCGAAGGCCCGCGGCCGGCCTCGCCGGGCCAGCCGCCTCAGGTTGGGGAGATCGCCGTATTCCAGGGGCGTGCGGCCGCCGAGCAGGTCCTGGGGGTGGTCGGCGGCGCCGCGGATCAGTAGTACCAGCGCGGGCTTGGGGAAGCGGTTCAAGGCAGGCCCTTTAGCGCAGAGTTGCAGAGGCCGCGGAGCAAAAGCGCGGATGTCCCTTCATGCCGGAGCTCCCACCGAAAGCCTGTGGGAAAGACCCGTGGCGCCTCTCTGCGTGCTCAGCGCCTCTGCGGTGTAGACCAACGGCCAAGGGCAGCCACAGGACCTAGATGAACTCCTTGATCACCCCTTCCACGGCCGCCTCGGTGGCGTCCACCGTGTAGGGCTGGTCGCTCTGGGCGATGGCCGTGTCCGGATCCTTGAGGCCGTGGCCGGTGAGGGTGCAGACCACCGTGGAGCCCTGCGGGATGCGACCCTCCTGGATCTCGGCCACCACGCCGGCCACCGAGGCCGCGGAGGCGGGCTCGCAGAAGACGCCGTCGCTGGAGGCCAGCAGCTTTTGCGCCTCCAGGATGTCGGCGTCGCTGACGGCGTCGAACCAGCCGCCCGACTCCTCTTGGACGCGCAGGGCGCTCTCCCAGGAGGCGGGATTGCCGATGCGGATGGCCGTGGCCACGGTGTCCGGGTCGTCCACGCGGTGGCCTTCGATGATGGGCGCCGAGCCAGCGGCCTGGAAGCCGAGCATCTTGGGTCGGGAATCCACCTTGGCGGTGCCCAGGTAGGGGCAGTCGCCGCCGCAGAAGGTGCAGGCCTCGGTGGGTCGTTCACCCTTGTTGCAGGCGTACTCGCTGTAACCGAGCCAGTAGGCGGTGATGTTGCCGGCGTTGCCCACGGGCAGGGCGTGGTAATCGGGGGCGCGCCCCAGCTCCTCCACCACCTCGAAGGCCGCCGTCTTCTGCCCCTGCAACCGGTAGGGGTTGATGGAGTTCACCAAGGTGATCGGGTAGTCCTCGGCGAGCTCGCGGACGATCTCCATGGCGTCGTCGAAGTTGCCGCGGATCTGGATCACCTTGGCGCCGTGCATCATGGCCTGGGACAGCTTGCCGAGGGCGATCTTGCCCTCGGGGATGATGACGAAGGCGGTCATGCCGGCGCGCGCGGCGTAGGCGGCGGCGGAGGCGGAGGTGTTGCCGGTGGAGGCGCACACCACCGCCCGCGAGCCCTCCTCGAAGGCCTTGGTGACCGCCACCGTCATACCGCGGTCCTTGAAGGAGCCGGTGGGGTTCAGGCCCTCGAACTTGAGGTAGATCTCGCCCTCGAAGCCCAGCCGCCGCGGCAGGTTGTAGGTTCGGATGCAGGGCGTGCGCCCCTCGCCGAGACTGATGGCGTCGGCGGGGTCGTCGATGGGCAGACGGTCCGCGTAGTGCTGGATGAGGCCCGTGTACCGGGTGGCTTTGGTCACTCGTCGCTCCGTGGCGTGATCCGGGCTGGCCGGGGTTCCAAACCTTGAATGCTGTCGGGGAAGCGGTCCCGTTCAGACCGCGTCCACCTCCTCGAGGCGGATCAGCTGGCTGGGGCCGTTGATCACGTCGAGGCCGTCGATGGCCGCCACCGCCTTGCGCATGGCCCGCTCCTTGGTGGTGTGGGTCACCAGCACCACGGGAACGTCGGTGTCGCCGGGCCGGGGCTCCTTCTGGCGGATGGCCTCGATGGAGATGCCCTCCTCGGAGAGGATGCGGGTCACCTGGGCCAGCACCCCGGGCTGGTCCTGGGCCTGCATGCGCAGGTAGTACTCGGTCTCCACCTCCTCCACCGGGGCCCAGCGCGGCTCCTGCATGCCATCGGCGCGAAAACCCAGGTACGGCACCCGATACTCGGGCGGGGCGCCCAGGGTGCGCGCCACGTCCACCAGGTCGCCCACCACCGCGGAGGCCGTGGGGTCGGCCCCGGCACCGGGGCCGTAGTAGAGGGTCGGCCCCACCGCATCGCCCACCACCTGAACGGCGTTGAACACGCCCTCCACGCTGGCAAGCATGGTGTCCTGCGGCACCAGGGTGGGATGGACGCGCAGCTCGATGCCGCCGGGGCCGTTCTTGGTGATGGCCAGCAGCTTGATGCGATAGCCCAGCTCGTCGGCGTAGAGGATGTCCTCGCGGGTGATGCTGCGGATGCCCTCGATGTGCAGGGCCTCGTAGTTGATGGGCGCGCCGAAGGCCACCGCGGCCACCAGGGCCAGCTTGTGGGCGGCGTCGATGCCGTCCACGTCGAAGGTGGGGTCGAGCTCGGCGTAGCCCAGGTCCTGGGCCTCCTGAAGGGCCCCGGCGAACTCCATGCCCTCGGTGCGCATGCGTGACAGCATGTAGTTGGCGGTCCCGTTGGCGATGGCGTGCACGCTCTCGATGCGGTTGCCCGCCAGGCCCTCGCGGAGGGCCTTGATGATGGGGATGCCGCCGGCCACCGCCGCCTCGAAGGCCAGGTCCACGCCCTGCTCCCCGGCGAAGCGGAACAGCTCGTTGCCGCGCTCGGCGAGCAGGGCCTTGTTGGCGGTAACCACGGGCTTGCCGTGCTCCAGGGCCTTGCGCACCAGGGGCTCGGCGTTGTCCACGCCGCCCACCAGCTCGATGACGATATCGATGTTCGGGTCGGTGCAGATGGACTCGGCATCGGTACCCACCTCGATGCCCTCCAGGTCCACCGGACGGGGCTTGCTCGGGTCCTTCACCGCCACCCGGGTCACCTCCAGGGCGCGCCCCAGGCGCCGCTTGAGGGGCTCGGCGTTGCGGCGCAGCAGGCTGACGGTACCGCCGCCCACCGTGCCCAGTCCCAGAATTCCGACGCGTACTGGATCCACCTTCGGGTCTCCTTCCCCTGTGTGCGTTTCCACCACCGGCCGATCCGGCCGCGGCTAGTCCCGGCCGTCGCCCACCGCCGCCGGGGCGTGATTGCGCATGAGACGGCGGATGTTGCGGATGGCCTGCCGGGTACGGTGCTCGTTCTCCACCAGCCCGAAGCGCACGAAGCCGTCGCCGTACTCGCCGAAGCCGATCCCCGGGGAGACGGCCACCGCGGCCTCGTCGAGCAGGAACTTGGTGAACTCCAGCGAGCCCATGTGGCGGAAGGGCTCGGGAATGGGCGCCCACACGAACATGGACGCCTGTGGCTTTTCTACGGGCCAGCCGGCGTCGTTGAGCCCTTCCACCAGTGTGTTGCGGCGGGACTCGTAGACGCGGCGGTTCTCCTCCACGCAGTCCTGCGGCCCTTCCAGGGCGATGATGGAGGCCACCTGGATGGGCGTGAAGATGCCGTAGTCCAGGTAGCTCTTCATGCGCTTGAGCGCGCCGATGAGCTCGGGATTGCCGGCGGCGAAGCCCACCCGCCAGCCGGGCATGTTGAAGCTCTTGGACAGCGAGTAGAACTCCACCCCCACGTCCTTGGCCCCCGGCACCTCCAGGAAGCTGTGCGCCTTGTAGCCGTCGAAGGTGATGTCGGCGTAGGCGAAGTCGTGGACCACCCAGATGCCGTGCTCCTTGGCGAAGGCCACCACCTTCTCGAAGAACTCCGGCTCCGCCACGGCGGTGGTCGGGTTGTGCGGGAAGTTCAGGATCAGCATCTTGGGCTTGGGCCACCCCTCCCGCACCGCCCGCTCCAGCTCGGCGAAGAAGTCCACGTCCGGCCCCATCTCCACCGAGCGCAGGTCGCCGCCGGCGATCACTACCCCGTAGGTGTGGATGGGATAGGTGGGGTTGGGGGCCAGCACCACGTCCCCGGGGCCGATGGTGGCCAACAGGAGGTGGGAAAGGCCCTCCTTGGAGCCGATGGTGACGATGGCCTCGTTGTCGGCGTCCAGCTCCACGTTGTACTTGTCGGCGTAGCGCTGGCACAGGGCCTTGCGCAGCCGCGGGATCCCCTGGGAGGCGGAGTAGCGATGGGTGTCGGGCCGCTGGGCCGCCTCGCAGAGCTTATCCACGATGTGCTGCGGGGTGGGCCGGTCCGGGTTGCCCATGCCGAAGTCGACCACGTCCACGCCCCGCTTGCGGGCCGCCATCTTGCGCTCGTTGACGATGGCGAAGACGTACGGCGGCAACCGCTTCATGCGCTGAAAGTCAGAATCCATGGGGATTACGCGGCCTCGGCGATATTCGGTTGAACGATGGCAGGACGGATAAACTGGGAAACTTTACTGACGGGGCGCTCAGGGTGTCAAATTATCCCCCGCGGCCCGGGCCCCGCACGCCGGGCGCGGAGCCGGACGGGTACCCGAACCCGTTCCGCCTCCGGCGGTCAGACAGGTAACCACTCGTCCCGGCACGGGCCGTACAACGGGCACCCGCCGTCCATCATTCCTGGGGAGGGGCACCATGGACTTCCGTGAAATGCAGACCGACGGCGCCAACCTGGTAAAGGGCTACAGCCCCGGGGAGCTGCGCATCAACGAGGAGCGCTACCGGGAGAGCCTGGTCCTGTTCCGGGAATCCTTGTGGCGAGGCTGGCTGCCCGAACGCTCCGCGGACCTGGAGGCCCGACACCTGGAGCCCCTGGCGGAGGCGGGCGTGGAGGTGCTCCTGATCGGTACCGGGGACCGGCTGCGGTTCCCCGATCCCGCCGTCACCGCCCCCTTGGTGAACAGCCGCATCGGGGTGGAGGCCATGGACACGCCGGCGGCCTGTCGGACCTACAACCTGCTCATGGGGGAGGACCGGCTGGTGGCGGCGGCGCTGTTCCCCACCGAGCACAGCGGCTAGCCCCTCCCCCTTACCGGTCCGGAAGCACCGACAGCGGGTCCACGGGGTCCGCGCGCCGCCGGACCTCGAAGTGCAACGCATCCTCCTCGGTGGACCCCGTCCGCCCGATGCGGGCCACCGCCTGCCCCGCCTCCACCCATTCGTCCTCGGCCACCAGGTTCTCCCGGTTGTAGGCGTAGGTGGTCAGGAAGCCGCTGCTGTGGCGCAGGATCACCAGGTTGCCGTAGCCCCGCAGGCCGTCCCCCGCGTAGACCACCCGCCCGGGAGCGGCGGCCAGCACCTCGGTGCCGGCGGGGGCGGCGATGTCGATCCCGGTGTTGCGTGTCCGACCTTGAGGCGAGAACTCCCGGACGATGGGGCCCTGCACGGGCCAGAGCCATTGCATGGGGATCTCCTCGCCATGTACGGCCACCTTCGTCGCCTTGGGGATGCCCTTGACGCGGATCGGGTCCCTAGCCTCCCCTTCCGAGCCCCGGGGCGGCACCAGCCGCAAGCGCTGGCTTACTTCCAGATCGTCCGGATCTTCGATGTCGTTCCAGCGGATGATGTCCTGGTAGTTCACCCCGAACCGCGCCCCGATGGTGGCGAGGGTGTCCCCGCGCCGCACGAAATAATACGGAGGCGTGGAGCTCTGGTAGCGCGTTGGAGACGGGGCCTGCGCGGCCGGGCCGCAGCCCGCGGCAAGCGGGACCAGCGCCAGGAGCAGGGACAGGCTTATGGGGAACGCGCGAATGGCCACGGCATCTTCCCGAAGGGTCTATACAGCCACCCTATCCCATTGCCGTTAGGCCATCATCCGTCCCAGTCAAGGCTGAAGAGGATCAGTCCGGCCAGGGCGGCCAGACCTGTCCAGAACAGGACCGGCGACCATTCCTCCACTTTCCGGTAGAGCCGCTCCCCCCCCAGGCGGATGACTCCCGCCAGGACGAAGAAGCGCAGCCCCCGCCCCGCCAGGGAGCCGACCACGAAGGGGAGCAGGGGCATCTGCAGGCTCCCGGCCCCCAGGGTGAACACCTTGTAGGGGATGGGGGTAAGGCCCGCCAGAAACACGGCCCATCCCCCATAGGCCTCGAACCACTCCGCCACTCGGGCATATTCCGACTCCGCCCCGTAGAAGGCCAGCAAGGGCTCGGCCACCGCCTGGTACAGGAAGGCACCGATCAGGTAGCCCAGCAGCCCACCCACCACCGAGGTGATCGTGGTCAGGGCCGCGAAGTGCCAGGCCCGGCGGGGACGGGCCAGGGCCATGGGCGCCATGAGGACGTCGGGAGGCACCGGGAAGAAGGAGGACTCGGCGAAGGAGAGCGCACCCAGCCACAGGGGCGCGCGCGGATGGCCGGCCTTCACCAGCGCCCAGCGCACCAGCTGTCGGATCATCGAGGCCCCTTTTCCGGGTGGTGCACAGGCCCCCGCGCGGGGACGGAGGCCAGGAGGTCGGGAGCACGGGGGGGGGGACCGGCGGCCCGGGAGCGGGGACCCAGCTAGGAGGAGGAGGCCCCCTCCGGCTGGCGCAGGGGCACGAAGTGGCAGGGCCCCAGGTCCTCGGCCCGGACCCCGTCGGGCTCGCGCACCCAGCGCAGCAGGCGCTGTTCCTCCCCCACCTCGACCGGCCCCACCAGGCAGCCTCCCACACGGATCTGCCCGAAGAGCTCCTGGGGCGGGGAGTCGGCGCTCGCCGCCGCCAGACCGGCATCGAAGGGCGCCCGGTCCCGCCAGGCGGTCCGACCATCCCCGACGCGGAAGTGGACGTTGGCGTAGCCAAGGCCCCGCAGGTTCTGGCGGCCCCGGCGGGCGAGCCGGGGGAGCAGCTCAACCGCCCAGACGCTCTCCACCAGCTCGGCCAGGACCGCGCTCTGGTACCCCGACCCGGCACCCACATCCAGGACCCGCCGCGGCTCGAACTCCAGCACCGCCTCGGTCATGCGCGCCACCTCCCAGGGCTGGGAAAGCGTCTGTCCCCAGCCGATGGGCAGGGCCGTCTCCTCGTAGGCGCGGGTGGCCAGGGCCTCGTCCACGAACAGGTGGCGCGGCACCCGGCCCATGGCGGCCAGGACCTCCTCGTTCCCGATCCCCCGGTCGCGCAGGCCGGCAACCATGCGCTCCCGGGTCCGGGCCGAGGTCATCCCTGTTCCGGGCTCATGGGGGCGCCTTGGAGCCACCCCTCGATCTCCTGCATGGCCGTGTGGTCGGTCATGTCGAGGCCCAGCGGAGTGACGGACACGTACCCCGAGCGCACGGCGTGGAAATCGGTGCCGGGGCCCGAGTCCGCCTCTGGCCCCGCCGAGCCGATCCAGAAGATGGTCTCCCCCCGAGGGTCCTTGTCCACCACCACCCGCTCGCTGGCATGCCGGTTGCCAAGCCGGGTGACCCGGACCCCCCGGAGCTCCTCCCAGGGCAGATCCGGGACGTTGACGTTGAGGATCAGCTGGGGGGCAAGCTGATGGGCGCACAGGAGCTGGCGGGTGAGATGGGCGGCGACCCGGGCGGCGGTCTCGAAGTGGTTGGCGTTCCGACCCACCAGGGAGACGGCCATGGAAGGCGTATCCAGGTGGCGGGCCTCTACGGCCGCCGCCACCGTGCCCGAGTAGATGACGTCGTCGCCCATGTTGCTGCCGTGGTTGATGCCGGACACCACCACGGTGGGCTCCACCTCGAACACCCCGCCCAGGGCGATGTGCACGCAGTCGCTGGGGGTGCCGTCGATGGCGTACACCCCCTCCGCCACATGGCGGGCGCGCAGGGGGTGGAGGATGGTCAGGGCATTGCTGGCGCCGCTGCGGTCGGCCTCCGGGGCCACCATCAGGACTTGGTCCACGGTGCGCAAGTGCTCGGCGAGCACCTGGATGCCGCGGGCCCTGTAACCGTCATCGTTGCTGATCAGGATCACCGGACCAAGCCCTCGGCCGACGTTTTGCGGCGGGCCACAGCGGCCCGGGTGATTGCAGGCGGGAAAGAATCAGGAAGATGGTCGGGGCGAGAGGATTTGAACCTCCGACCACTTGCGCCCCATGCAAGTGCGCTACCAGACTGCGCTACGCCCCGAATTGAGATGGGTATTCTATGCGCCACCGCCGCCGCGGTCAACGGCCTCCCCCCGCCTCGTTGGCATCCAGTTCGTCCAGAATGGCCGCCAGCTCGGTGCGTACTTCCCGCAGGGCCTGCATGGCGGCGGGAGGGGTCGCCGCATCCTCCCCCTCCGCGAGCCGGTCACGGGCCCCCTCGATGGTGTACTTGCGCTCCCAGAGCAGATAACGGATGCGCCGTACCAGCCGTACGTCCTCCGGCCGGTAGGTACGACGGTTGCCGCCCCGCCGCTGGGGTCGAAGCTGGGGGAACTCCTCTTCCCAATACCGCAGGACGTGCGGCTCCACGCCGCAGAGATCCGCCGCCTCCCGGATGCTGAAGAACCGCTTGTCGGGAAGCGGCGGATCCCCGTTCATTCGGTGCGTTCGCCGTTCACGCGGGCCTTGAGCACCTGGCTGGGGCGGAAATTGACCACCCGTCGGGCGGTAATGGTCACTTCCTCGCCGGTCTTGGGATTCCGTCCCGGGCGGGGCGGCTTGTCCCTGAGCTCGAACTTCCCGAACCCGGAGAGCTTCACCTCTTCGCCGTTGGCCAGGGCCAGGCGGATCTCGTTCAGGCTCGTCTCCACCAGCTCGCGGGCTTCCTTCTTGCTGAACCCGATACGATCGTGAAGCATCTCTACCAGGTCCGCCTTGGTTATCGCCAATCTGGACCCCTCAATATTCGTGTTCGGAACGGGGAGACCCCCGGGGGCCCGAACCGGGTCGGGTGCGGGGGCCGGGTCGTCTGCCGGGGGAGAGGCCGCGCCGTCAGGTGCGCAAGGTCGCGCCCACCCGGGCGGCGAGGCGATCCACCAGCTCCGATACGGCCGCCTCGATCTGCGCGTCGGTGGGGGTCTCCTCCCGAGGCTGCAGCGTCAGGGACAAGCCCATGCTTTTGCAGCCTTCCTCGACGCCTTTGCCAGTGTATACATCGAAAATTCGCCAGTCCACGAGGGCCAGCGGGCCTTCCTCCAGCCCCTCGGCGAGCGGCTCCTGCAAGGCCGCGGCGGTCACCTCCTCGGGCACCACTACCGCCAGATCGCGGTGGGTCACCGGCAGGCGCGGAACCGCTTGATACCGGGGCACATCTCCAGCGTGCGCACGAAGCGTCTCCAGATCAAGCTGGTAAAGCACCGTACCGGCGTCCACCTCCAGGCTCTCGGCCACCGAGGGATGGAGGGTCCCCACCCATCCGGCGGCCTCCCCGTTCACCCGGATGCGGGCCGCCTGGCCGGGGTGCAGGGCGGGATGGGACTCCGCCCGGAGCTCCACGCGCTCCGCGCCAACCCCGGCGCGCCGCAGCAGGGCCTCCACGTCGCCCTTGGCGTCGAAGAAATCCGCCGCACGGCGCCGCCCGTCCCAGTGCGGCGGATCCACCGGGCCGGCCAGGAGGCCGCCGATGGCGTCCCGCTGCTGGATCTCCCCACCAATCCGGGGGAACACCCGACCCAGCTCGAAGAGCCGGAGCCGGTGGTTCTGCCGGGCCTGGTTGGCGGCGGCCGTCTCCAGGAGCCCAGCGAACAGGTCGGGCCGCATGACCGATTGCTCACGGGACAGAGGGTTGGCGAGGGCCAGGGGCTCGGCCCCGGGGTCGAGCCTGCCCACGGTATCGGGATCAACGAAACTGTAGGTGATCACCTCCCGGTACCCCCGGTCCACCAGGGCCTGGCGCAGGGGCCGGTCCTGGACGTCGGTCTCGAGGCCGGCATGGGGCTCCATGGACCCGGCCAGAGGGGCGGTGGGGAGCCGGTCGTAGCCGTGCAGGCGGGCCACCTCCTCGATCAGGTCCGCTTCCAGGGCCAGATCGAAGCGGTACGAGGGCGGCACCACCTCCCACTCCTCGCCCTCTTCCTCGGTTTCGAAGCTCAATCGGCGGAAGGCATCCCCCATGGCGTCGGCGCCGAGCGCGGTACCCAGCCGGGCATCGGCCCGGGCCGGGCGGAAGGGAATCACGGGACGCTCCGGAAGGTCCGCCTCGTTGAGCGCCTCCGTCACGGGGCCGGGGATCCCCCCAGCGATCTCCATCAACAGGCCGGTGGCCCGCTCCATGGCGATCACCGGCAGGTGCGGGTCCACCCCTCGCTCGAAGCGGTGGCTGGCGTCGGTGTGCAGGCCCAGCTTGCGTGCCCGGCCGGCCAGGGCCCCGGGGCGGAAATGGGCGGCCTCCAGGAAGACCTCCTCGGTCTCCTCGTCCACGGCGGAGCCCTGGGCGCCCATCACGCCCGCCACCGCCTGGACCCCCGCCTCGTCGGCGATCACCAGGGCGCCGGCCTCCAGCTCCACCTCGCTGCCGTCGAGCAGGGTCACCGGCTCGGCGGCGGCCGCGTGGCGCACGTGGATGTTGCCGTGCAAGCGGCGATTGTCGAAGGCGTGCAGGGGCTGGCCCAGCTCAAGCATGACGTAGTTGGTGATGTCCACGAGCAAGGAGACGGGCCGTACGCCGCAGCGGCGCAGGCGCTCCCGCATCCAGAAGGGGGTCTCCCGACCGGCCGCCACCCCCTGGACCACCCGGCCCAGGTAGCGCGGGCAGTCCTGGCCGGCCTCCAGGTGCACCCCCCGGTTGGCCCCGGTGGACGGCGCCACCGGGCCCAGGGGCGGGCCCACCAGGGGCTGGTCGGCCAGGGCCGCCACCTCCCGGGCGATCCCGGCCACGGACAGGCAGTCGCCGCGGTTGGGGGTGAGATCCAGCTCCACCACCGTATCGTCTAGGTCCAGGTAGTCCAGGACGGGCGTCCCCACCGGCGCGTCCTCGGGGAGGATCATGAGGCCGGCGCTCTCCTCCGCCAGGCCCAACTCCGTCTCCGAGCACAGCATCCCCTCGGAGGTCTCGCCGCGCAGCTTGCTCTTCTTGATCTTCAGGCCGTTAGGCAGGGTAGCCCCGGGGATTGCCACGGGCACCCTGTCCCCCGGCCCCATGTTGGTGGCGCCGCAGACGATGCTGCGCGTCTGCCCTTCCCCGGCGTCCACCCGACACAGGGACAAGCGGTCCGCGTTGGGATGCTGCTCGCAGGCCTCGATCACCCCCACCAGGACCTTGTCGAGACCCTGGCCCAGATACTCGGTGCCCTCCACCTCCAGCCCGGCCATGGTCAGCCGGTGGACCAGGGTCTCCCGGTCCCAGCCATGCTCCACCCACTCGGCGAGCCAGCGCTCACTGAACCGCATCGGTGTTCCTTCCTGAGAGAACTAGACTGAGAACTGAATGAACCGCAGAGACGCGGAGGACGCAGAGAACAGAAAACAGATAAGACCCGGAAATCGGGATCGAGACCCTGATCGCCCTGCTCGTACTAGGGGAACAGCAATCATCTTCGGAGCCCTTCTTCAGCCCTCTTGCCTTGGCCGTTCTCCGCGCTCTCCGCGCCCTCTGCGGTTACCTTGTTGCCGTAGAAAATGGATTAACCGGCCTGGAACTGCGCCAGGAAGCGCACGTCGTTCTCGAAGAACAGGCGCAGGTCGTCCACCCCGTAGCGCAGCATGGTCAGGCGCTCTACCCCCATGCCGAAGGCCAAGCCGCTGTAGCGGTCGGCGTCGACTCCCACATGGCCAAAGACATTGGGATGGATCAGCCCGGCCCCGAGCACCTCCAGCCACCCGGTGTGCTTGCAGACCCGGCAGCCGGCCCCCTCGCAGATCACGCAGCCGATATCCACTTCCGCAGAGGGCTCGGTGAAGGGGAAGTAGCTGGGCCGGAAGCGAACAGGCAGATCATCGCGCTCGAACAGGCGCTGCAGGAAGTCCTGCAGGAGCCCCTTAAGGTGGGCGAAGCTCACATGCTCGTCCACCACGAGCCCCTCCACCTGATGGAACATGGGGGTATGGGTGACGTCGCTGTCGCAGCGGAACACCCGGCCGGGGGCGATGGTACGCAGCGGCGGCTCGCGGTCCTTCATGACCCGGATCTGCACCGGGCTGGTGTGCGTCCGCAGCAGCCAGTCGCCGTCGAAGTAGAAGGTGTCGTGCATCATCCGGGCGGGGTGGTCGGCCGGGATGTTGAGGGCCTCGAAATTGTGGAAGGTGTCCTCGACTTCGGGGCCCTTGTCCACCTCGAAGCCCATGGAGACGAACAGGTCCTCGATGCGCTCCAGCATGCGGGTCACTGGATGCAGCCCCCCCACTTCCGCATTGCGGCCCGGCAGGGTCACGTCGATCCGCTCGGCTTCGAGCCGGTGCTCCAGCTCGGCCCGGGCCACCTCCGCCCGGCGCGCGTCAAGAAGGCCGGCCACGGCCTCCTTGGCGGCATTGACGGCCTGCCCGAACTCTTTGCGCTGTTCGGGATCGAGCTGCCCCACCTGTTTGAGCAGGCCCGTAAGCTCCCCTTTCTTACCCAGGTAGCCCACCCGCAAACGCTCCAGCTCGTCCAGGGACTCGGCGGCGCGGATCTCCTCCTCCGCCCGGCCCCGAATGGCCTCCAGCTGTTCCTGCATGCTCGCTCCACGGATTCCGAGTGCGGACGCGGGACGGAACCCCCGCCCCAAACACAAAGGGAGAAAGGGCCAGGCCCTTTCTCCCCGTGACATGCCGTTTCCGGTTCGGGAGACGGCGCCTAGGCCGCCTGGGCTTCCTTGGCCACCTCGACCATGCGGGCGAAGGCCTCCTTGTCCCGCACCGCCAGATCGGCGAGGACCTTCCGGTCCACCTCCACCCCGGCGTTGCGCAGGCCGCTGATGAACCGGCTGTAGCTCAGGCCATGCTCCCGGGCGCCCGCGTTAATCCGGGTTACCCACAGGCGGCGGAAATCGCGCTTGCGCTGCTTGCGGTCGCGGTACTGGTACTGGGCCGCGCGCTCGACAAACTCGTTGGCGACTCGGAAACAGTTCTTCTTGCGGCCCTGGAAGCCCTTAGCCTGCTTCAGGATCTTCTTGTGCCGGCGGCGGGATTCGACGCCGCGCTTGACTCGTGCCATTTCTACTCAGCTCCTTGGAACTTTGGGCCCCACGCAGATCCCGCAAGCGGGTCCCCGCAGGAGTCCAACGGATTTCGGCGACCCACCAGGAAGCAGGCCACCACGGCCCCTTACACGAAATCAGGTATAGGGGAGCATCCGGCGCACGTTACGCACTTCCACCTTGGAAACCAGATCCGGCTTCCGCAGGCCGCGCTTGCGGTCCCGATCCTTCTTGGTACGGATGTGGCTGTAGTGCGAGCTGTGGCGTTTGATCTTGCCGCGGGCGGTCACCTTGAAGCGCTTGGCGGCCCCGCGGTTGGTCTTCATCTTGGGCATGACGGCGGCCCTCTCTCGGCCTTAAGTAGAGGATGAACGAGATCTATGCTGCGAGCTGTGCCCGGCTCACTGCGTCTTGTGCGGGGTCACGACCATGATCATCTGCCGCCCTTCCAGCTTGGGCTGCTGCTCCACCTTGCCGTACTCCGAGAGATCCTCCTCGATGCGCTGGAGAATCCCACGCCCGATGTCCTGATGGAGCATCTCCCGGCCGCGGAAGCGCATGGTCACCTTGACGCGATCGCCCTGCTTGAGGAACCGGATGGCGTTCTTGAGCTTGACCTGGTAGTCGTGCTGATCCGTCTTGGGACGGAACTTGACTTCCTTGAGCTGGACCTGCTTCGTCTTCGCCTTGGCACGGTGGGCCTGCTTGCTGGCCTCGTACTTGTACTTGCCGTAGTCCATGATCTTGCACACAGGCGGCTCCGCCTGCGGCGAGACCTCGACCAAGTCGAGACCGGCCTCGTCCGCTCTATCGAACGCTTCCTGGAGGGAAACAACGCCTACCTGCTCGCCCTCGGCGTCAACCAGGCGCACCTCTTCGGCTTCGATGTCCTCATTGACGCGCGGCTGTTTCTCCTGTTTAGCGATCTCTAGCCCTCCGATTCAATCTGTTTGTTATCGACCTCGGTCCGCAGACGGTCGATAAACGTGCCGACATCCATGGCCCCCAGATCCTCCCCGGACCGGTGGCGCACGGATACCTGGCCGGATTCCATTTCCTGGTCCCCCACCACCAGCATGTAGGGGACCTTGTCCATGGTATGCTGACGTATTTTAAAGCCGACCTTTTCGTTCCTCAAGTCGGCCTCCGCCCAAAATCCGGCGTTTTTCAGCTTATTCGCCACCTCGGCGGCGTAGTCGGCCTGGTGGTCGGTGATGGGGAGCACCTGCGCCTGAACCGGGGCCAGCCAAGCCGGGAACTTGCCGGCATAGTGCTCGATCAGGACGCCGAAGAAGCGTTCCAGGGAGCCGAAGATGGCCCGGTGGATCATGATCGGCCGGGAGCGCCCGCTCGATTCGTCCACATACTCCAGATCGAACCGCTCCGGCAGGTTGAAGTCAAGCTGCACGGTGGAGCACTGCCACTGCCGGCCGATGGCGTCGCGGATCTTGAAGTCGATCTTGGGGCCGTAGAAGGCGCCGCCGCCCTCGTCCAGGTGGTAATCCAGGCCGCGCGACTCGATGGCGCCGCGCAGGGCGTTCGTGGCCTTGTCCCAGATCTCGTCCGAGCCCACCGACTTCTCCTCCGGCCGAGTGGAGAGAAACAGGTCCACGTCCTCGAAGCCGAAGGTATTGAGCACGCGCAGGGTCAGCTCCAGGACCCCACCGATCTCCGCCTCGAGCTGATCCTCGCGGCAGAAGATGTGGGCGTCGTCCTGGGTGAAGCCGCGCACCCGCATCAGACCGTGCAGGGCCCCGCTCATCTCGTAGCGGTACACCGTGCCCAGCTCGGCCCAGCGGATGGGCAGTTCGCGGTAGGAGCGCAACTGGTCCTTGTACACCAGGACGTGGAAGGGGCAGTTCATGGGCTTGATCTCGAACGGATGCCCTTCCACCTCCATGGCCGGATACATGGAGTCGTTGTAGAAGTCCGCGTGGCCGGAGGTCTGCCAAAGGTCGTAATCGGCCACGTGCGGGGTGTACAGAAACTCGTAGCCGGCGCGCTCGTGCTCGGTGCGCCAGTACTCCTCGATGCGGCGCCGGATCCGCGCCCCCTTGGGGTGCCAGAACACCAGGCCCCCACCGGCATCCTCCTGGATCGAGAACAGGTCGAGCTGCTGACCGAGCCGGCGGTGGTCGCGTTTTTCCGCCTCTTCCAGCTGCTTGAGGTAGCGCTTCAGGGCCTTTCTGTCGGACCACGCGGTGCCATAGACCCGCTGCAGCATCTCGTTGCGGGCGTCACCGCGCCAGTAGGCCCCGGAGACCTTGGTGAGCTTGAAGGCCTTGAGCTTGCCCGTGCTCGGCACGTGCGGCCCCCGGCACAGGTCGACGAAATCGCCCTGCCAGTAGACGGACACGTCCTCGTTATCGGGGATCTCGCCGATGATCTCCGCCTTGTAGACCTCCCCCTCGTCCCGGAAGAAGCGGATGGCTTCGTCCCGGTCCCAGACCTCGCGCCGAACCGGCTCATCCCGCTCGGCGATCTCGGCCATCTTCTCCTCGATGGCCTCCAGATCTTCCGGGGTGAAGGGCCGGTCGTAGGCGAAATCGTAATAGAAGCCGTTCTCCACCACGGGGCCGATGGTTACCTGGGCCTCCGGAAACAGTTCCTTCACCGCCTCCGCCAGGAGGTGGGCCGTGGAGTGCCGAATAACCTCCAGGCCTTCCTCGTCGTCGGCGGTGATGATGGCCACCTCGGCGTTATCCGGGATCGGAGCGGAAAGGTCCACAAGGCGCCCGTTCACCTTGCCGGCGACGGCGGCCTTGGCCAAGCCAGGTCCGATGTCGGCGGCGACGTCGCCAACGGTGACCGGCTTCTCGAATTCCTTCTTGGACCCGTCGGGTAGGGAAACGGATGGCACCGCGGACTCCCGTGCTTGCTTGAACCGGAGCTCGGATTCGGACAGGAACCGGAAGTTTGGCCCTCCCCTGCCGCACCGAGTTCCCTGGAAACAAAAAAAGGCATCCGCCCGGATGCCTCGAGTCAGGATATGGTAGGCGCGGGCGGTTTCGAACCGCCGACCTCTACCGTGTCAAGGTAGCGCTCTCCCGCTGAGCTACGCGCCTTTAGGGAATTCAGAAAAATACCACTCTGCAGCTCCGAGGGTCAACCCTGTCCGGCCCGGGCCCGCCTTCCGGCCGGGCGGGCCCGGGCCGTCCTTACAGGGACCGAACGGCGAACAGGGACAACTCCACCAGAGGGGCCGGGACGATGCCCAACAGGAGCACCGCCAAGGCGTTCAGGGACAGGGCCCCGGTGGCGAGACCATCCCGATCCGGGGTCAGCTCAGCGCCGGGGGCGTCGAAATACATCACCTTCACCACCCGCAGGTAGTAGAAGGCGCCGATCACAGCCATGAGGACACCGAACACCGCCAGTCCCACCATGTCCGCCTGCACGGCGGCCTGGAAGACGTACAGCTTGGCCATGAAGCCGCCCGTGGGGGGGACTCCGGCCATGGCGAACATCAGGATCATCATCAGGAAGGCCTTCCAGGGATGGCTCTGGGAAAAGCCGGCGTAGTCCTCGATGCGCTCCCCGGCCACGCCCTGGCGGTGCATCATGGTCACCAGGCCGAAGGCGGCGCCGCCCATGAGGGTGTACATGACCATGTACATCATGGTCGGCATGTAGCCGGTTGCGGCGGTGGGGGCCGCGGCCAAGCCGATGAGCAGGTAGCCCACGTGGGCGATGGCCGAATAGGCCAGCATCCGCTTCAGGCTGCTCTGGGCAATGGCAACTACGTTACCGACCACCAGCGACAGCACCGCCAGGATGGCCGCGATCTCCTGCCACTGGGCCGCCATGGGGCCGAGCCCGTCCACCATGACCCGCAGAAGCAGGGCGAAGGCCGCAAGCTTGGGCGTGGAGGCGAGCAGGGCGGTGATCGGGGAAGGCGCGCCCTGGTAGACGTCGGGCACCCACATGTGGAACGGAACGGCGCCCAGCTTGAAGGCCAGGCCGATGGCGACGAACACCACGCCCATCACCATGAGGGGATCGTCCACCCCCACCTCGCCCGCGTGACTGGCCACGTCGGCGATCAGCAGGCTGCCGCTGGCGCCGTAGAGCAGCGAGAGGCCGTAGAGGAATACCCCCGAGGCCAGCGAGCCGAGGATGAAGTACTTGAGCGCCCCCTCGGTGGCCGGCACGGAGTCCCGGTCCATGGCGATCATGGTGTACAGGGACAGGGACATGAGCTCCAGGCCCAGGTAGGCCATCAGCAGCGTCCCCGCGGAGGCCATGAGCATCATGCCCGTGGTGGCGAGCAGCACCAGAATGAACAGCTCGCCCTTGTACATCTCCAGACGCTGCAGCGGGCGCCGGGCGTAGATCACCACCAGGGCCGTCATCACCAGCAGGACGAGCTTCAGGACTCCGCTCAGGGAGTCGTGCACGAAATGGCCGTGGAAGGCGGTCTCTCTCGCCTCGGGCAGCCCGTTAACGGCCAGCAGGGCCCCCACCAGCAGGGTCAGGACGGTGGCGCCATAGGTGATGCCCCGCTGCCCCGGCTTCAGGTACAGGTCCAGGACCAGGATCACGCAGGCCATCGCCACCACGAAAAGCTCGGGGAGGATGGCCCCCAGGTCGCTCGCTGAAAACTCCATGCGTTCCTACCCTCTTACCCGGGATCGCTTGCCGCGATCAGAGCTTGGTGGTGTTGACCTGCTCGACCAACTGGGTGACCGAGCTGTCCATGATCTCCAGGAAAGGCGCCGGCCACAGCCCCATCAGGAGCACGAGGACCGCCAGGGGAGCGAAAACCCACTTCTCCCGCACCGACATGGGCGGCATCTCCCGTTCGACCTTCTCGGAGGTAATGGCGCCGAAGATGACCCGCTTGTACAGCCAAAGCGTATAGGCCGCGCCGAGGATCAGGGTGGTCGCGGCCAGGACGGCGAACCAGGGCTGCACCTCGAAAGCGCCCAGGATCACCATGAACTCGCCCACGAACCCGGAGGTGCCGGGCAGCCCGGCGTTGGCCATGGCGAACAGCATGAAGAAGGCGGCGAACACCGGCATGACGTTGGCGACCCCGCCGTACTCGCTGATCCGCCGGGTGTGCAGCCGGTCGTACATGACGCCGATGCACAGGAACAGGGCGGCGGAGACGAAGCCGTGGGAGATCATCTGCACGAGCCCCCCGGCCACGCCCTGGTTGTTGAACATGAAGTAGCCCAGGGTCACGAAGCCCATGTGGGCAATGGAGGAGTAGGCCACCAGCTTCTTCATGTCCTCCTGCACCAGGGCCACTAGGCCGATGTAGACCACTGCCACCAGCGACACGGCGATCACCAGCCAGGCCAGCTCGTGGCTGGCGTCCGGGGTGATGGGCAGGGAGAAGCGCAGGAAACCGTAGCCGCCCATCTTCAGCATGATGGCCGCCAGGATCACCGACCCGGCGGTCGGAGCCTCCACGTGGGCATCGGGCAGCCAGGTGTGCACCGGCCACATGGGCACCTTCACGGCGAAGGCGATCAGGAAGGCCAGGAAGATCCACACCTGCTCCGCCAGGGACAGTTGGACATCATGCAGGGCGAGGATGTCGAAGGTGCCGGCCTGGGCGTAGAGGTAGACCAGCGCCACCAGCATCAGCACGGAGCCGAAGAAGGTGTAGAGGAAGAACTTGATGGTGGCGTAGATGCGGTTGGGCCCGCCCCAGATCCCGATGATCAGGAACATGGGGATCAGCATGGCCTCCCAGAACACGTAGAACAGCACCGCGTCCAGCGCCGAGAAGACGCCAATCATCAGGCCGTTCATGATCAGGAAGGCGGCCATGTACAGGGGCACCTGCCGGGTGATGGACTCCCAGGAGGCGGCCACGGCGATCATCGTGGACAGGGAGGTGAGCAGCACCAGCAGCACCGACAGGCCGTCCACGCCGAGCTTGTAATGGATATCGAAGGCCGGGATCCACACCCGGTCCTCGACGAACTGCATGCCCGCCGTTCCGGTGTCGAAGCCCACCAGCAGCAGCGTGGTGATCAGGAACACCACGCCGGATACCACCAGGGCCAGCCACCGGGCCATCTCATCGCGGTTACGGCCCAGGGCCAGGACCAGCAGCCCGCCCAGGATGGGCAGCCAGACGGATAGACTCAGGATGGGAAGCTGTTCCACGGGGTCCTCTCCAGAAGCGTTTTCCCGGACCGACGGTTACCGGATCAGGTACCAGCTGACGAGGACGAACACCCCGATCAGCATGGAGAAGGCGTAGTGATAGACGTAGCCGCTCTGCAGGGCTCGAAGCCGGCCGGACAGGGCGGCGATGCGGCGGGCGGTGCCGTTAACCAGGCCGTCGTCGATGATGTCCTGGTCGCCCCGCCGCCACAGGAAGCGGCCCAGCCCGATGCCCCCCTCGGCAAACACCCGGTCAAAGAGCGCATCGAAGCCGTACTTCTTGTCCAGGATCCCGTAGACGGGGCCGCTGGCCTCGGCGATCTTCGCCGGCAGCCCCGGCCGCACCATGTACAGGTAGTAGGCGGCGCCAATGCCCAGTAGGGCCAGGGCCAATGGGATGTAGACCTGCCAACCACCATGGTGATGGTGCAGCTCCTCCAGGACCCGGTGGCCCTCGGCCACGTACAGCGCGTCGCCGAAGAAGCCGCCGAAGGCGACGGGCTCGATCCAGACGAAGCCGGCGAAGACCGAAGGGAGGGCGAGCAGGACCAGCGGCACGGTGATCACCCGGGGGGATTCATGGACGTGCGCCCTGGTGTGCTCGTCCATGCGCTCCTCGCCGTGGAAGGTCATGAAGTACATGCGGAAGGTGTACAGGGCGGTGACCACCACACCGGCCAGCACCGCCAAGTGGGCGAACCCGGCCCCCGGGATGTGCGAGAGCGCGGTGGCCTCGATGATGGTGTCCTTGGAATAGTAGCCCGCGAAGGGCCAGATCCCGGCCAGCGCCAGGGCGCCGACCAGGAAGGTCCAGTGGGTAATCGGCATGTACTTCTTCAGGCCGCCCATCTTGCGCATGTCCTGCTCGTCCAGCACGGCGTGGATGGCCGAGCCGGCGCCCAGGAACAGCAGCGCCTTGAAGAAGGCGTGGGTCATGAGGTGGAAGATACCGGCGGCGTAGGCGGACACGCCCATGGCCACCACCATGTAGCCCAGCTGGCTGAGGGTGGAGTAGGCAATCACCCGCTTGATGTCGTTCTGCACCAGCCCGATGAGCGCCATGAACAGGGCGGTCACCGCGCCGACGATCAGCACCACCGCCAGGGCGGTCTCGCTATGCTCGAAGATGGGGGACAGCCGCGCCAGCATGAAGACACCCGCGGTCACCATGGTGGCGGCGTGGATCAACGCCGAGATGGGCGTGGGGCCCTCCATGGAGTCCGGCAGCCACACATGCAGCGGCACCTGGGCCGACTTGCCCATGGCGCCCACGAACAGGGCAATGGCGATGAAGGTCACCACCGACCATTCCCATCCGGGGATGAGGGCGAAGGTGGTGCCCGCAAGGTTTCCCACCTGCGCGAACACGGCGTCGTACTGCAGGGTCCCGAACCAGGCGTAGACGGCGGCGATGCCCAGCAGGAAGCCGAAGTCGCCCACCCGGTTGACCAGGAAGGCCTTGAGGTTGGCGGCGATGGCCGTGGGCCGCTTGTACCAGAAGCCGATCAGGAGGTAGGAGACAAGCCCCACGCCTTCCCAGCCGAAAAACAGCACAAGGAAGTTGTTGCCCATGACGAGCATGAGCATGAAGAAGGTAAACAGGGAGATGTAGCTGAAGAACCGGTTGTACCCGGGATCCCCGTGCATGTAGCCGATGGTGTAGACGTGCACCAACAGGCTGACGAAGGTGACCACCGTCATCATCAGGGCGGTCAGCGGATCGATGAGGAAGCCCACCTCCAGGCTCAGGTCCCCGCTCACCAGCCAGGTGTAGACCGTGCCGTTGAAGGTGTTGCCCTGCAGGACGTCGGCCAGGACGTAAAGGGAAAGCAAGAAGGAGATGGCCACACCGGGAATCGCCCAGCGATGCCCCACCTCCCGGTCGCTCAGGGCCTTGGTCCCGGCCATGATGGCCCCCGCCAGCGAAGCCAGCGGGATCAGCAGGTAAAGCGCTTCCATGGTTGCCGCTTCCCCTTCCGAGTGGTTGGTCGCACCCCGCCAGCCGCGTGCGGGGCCCCTTTTGGATTCCGGTCCCGGGGCGGGCCGTCAGCCTTGCAGGCTGTTGATATCGTCCACGTCGATGCTGCGCTTGTTGCGGAAGAACAGCACCAGGATGGCCAGGCCGATGGCCGCCTCCGCGGCCGCCACCGTGAGGATGAAGAACACGAACACCTGGCCGTCGAGGTTGTTGAGGTGCTGGCTGAAGGCGATGAAGTTGATGTTCACCGCCAGGAGGATCAGCTCGATGGCCATCAGGATGGTGATGACGTTCTTCCGGTTGAGGAAGATCCCCATCACGCCGATGGCGAAGACGATCGCTCCCAGCACCAGATAGTTCGAAAGCGGAATCATGCGTTCTCCCAGGTCCTGTACGGGACGTCCGCCCGTGGTCCTATTGCTCGGTGCCCTGGCCGCCTTCGGAGGGCATGTCCACCATGCGCACGCGGTCGCCGCGCCGCACCTGCACCTGCTCCCCAGGCTCCTGGTACTTGGAATCGGGCCGGCGCCGCAGGGTCAGGGCAATGGCCGCCACCAGGGCCACCAGGAGCACCAGGGCCGCCACCTCGAAGGGCAGGAAATAGTCGGTGTACAGCACCCGGCCGAGCAGGGTGGTGTTCCCGGTCTCCTCGCCGCCGATAGCGCTCCCCCCGCCGATCATCGGGGCCTCGCCCCCGGCCGTGAGCGCCATGGCCATCTCCACCACCAGGATGAAGGCGATCACCGCCCCCAGGGGCAGATAGTTGAGGATCCCCTCGCGCATCCGGGACAGGTTGATGTCGAGCATCATGATGACGAACAGGAACAGCACCATGACCGCACCCACGTACACCAGGATCAAGGTGAAGCCGAGGAACTCGGCGCCGGCCAGGATGAACAGGGCGGCGCCGTTGAAGAAGGCCAGCACCAGGAACAGCACCGAATGGACCGGGTTGCGGGCCGAGATCACCATGAAGGCGGAGGCCACCAGGATGGTGGCGAACAAGTAGAAAATGGCCTCTAGGGCAGACATGGTCGCTGTCTTTCCTCGCTTGCGCGGTCGCTAGTAGGTGACTCGCCGGTAATGGCACGCACGCGCCCGTCCTCGGCCCCGGCGGCGGGGGCCGGCCCCATGCCCGGGGCGGGGGCTCAGCGGTATGGCGCGTCCAGGCGCCGGTTCTCGGCGATCTCCGCTTCGTACTTGTCGCCGATGGCCAGCAGGGTTTCCTTGCCGTAGATCAGGTCGCCCCGCTCCTCCCCGTGGAACTCGAAGATGTGGGTTTCCACGATGGAGTCCACCGGGCAGGACTCCTCACACAGCCCGCAGTAGATGCACTTGGTGAGATCGATGTCGTAGCGGGTGGTCCGGCGCGTGCCGTCGTCCCGCTCCTCGCTCTCGATGGTGATGGCCAGAGCCGGGCAGACGGCCTCGCACAGCTTGCAGGCGATGCACCGCTCCTCGCCGTTCGGGTACCGCCGGAGGGCATGGAGGCCGCGGAAGCGCGGCGACATGGGCGTGTACTCGTCCGGATACTGGACGGTGATCTTCCGCTTGAACATGTGGCGGCCCGTGAGCATAAGGCCGCGCCACAGCTCCGTCAAAAAGAAGGTCTGGAAGAACCTCGGGCCGGACATGGTTCGTGCTCCCATCTATCAGTGGAAGATCGGGGCCAGGGGCGTCAGGTTGGCCACGGCGATCACCAGGATCCACACCAGCGTCACCGGGATGAAGACCTTCCAGCCGAGCCGCATGATCTGGTCATAGCGGTAGCGCGGGAAGGTAGCCCGGAACCAGAGGAAGAAGAACAGGAACAGCGCTGTCTTCAGCAGCAGCCAGACGGGGCCCGGGATCCAGGTAAAGGGGGCCACCGGCAGCGGGGCATCCCATCCGCCCAGGAACAGGAGGGCGGTCAGGATGGAAATCAGGATCATGTTGGCGTATTCCGCCAGGAAGAACAGGGCGAAGGTCATGCCGGCGTATTCCACGTGGAAGCCCGCCACGATCTCCGATTCGCCCTCGGCCACGTCGAAGGGCGCCCGGTTGGTCTCCGCCACGCCCGAGATGAAGTAGACCACGAACAGCGGCAGCAGGGGCAGGAAGTACCAATTCCAGATGCCCCCCGTCTGCGCCTCCACGATCTGGCCGATGTTCAGGCTGTTGGCCGCCATGATCACCCCGATCAGGGCGAAGCCCATGGCGATCTCGTAGGCGATCATCTGCGCGCCGGCCCGCATGGAGCCGAGGATCGCGTACTTCGAGTTGGCGGCCCAGCCGGCCATGATGATGCCGTAGATGCCCAGGGCCGTTACCGCCAGCAGGAACAGCAGGCTGACGTCGATATCCGCCAGCACGGGGTTAATCTCCCCGATGGGGGTGTCGTAGGTGGGCCCGAAGGGGATCACCGCCCAAGCCAGCAGCGCGGGACCGAGCGAGAGGAGCGGGGCGATGATGTAAACGGCCTTGCTCGACTGCGTGGGGAAGATGGATTCCTTGAACAGCAGCTTTAGGGCATCGGCGATGGGCTGCAGCCAGCCCCGCGGACCGACCCGGTTGGGTCCCACCCGTAGCTGGATGTAGCCGATCACCTTGCGCTCGGCGAAGGTCAGGTAGGCCACCGCGAGCATCAGCGGTACGAGGACGGCCACGATCTGGGCCAGAATCCAGGCCACCGGCAGGACGTACTCGAATGTCCATGAGGCCAAGGTCATCCATCACCCCTTAAGTTTGGTACCCGGAAACCGGGCCGGCGCATCGCCGGCCCCCGCGGCTACTTGTTCGTTTCCACCCGCACGCGCCCGTAGGCGGGACCCAGCGGGGCGGAGTCCTCGCCAGCCGGAATCCACGCGGCCCCGCGGGGAACCCCCTCGTCCAGATGCACGGGCAGCCAGACCGCCCCGCCCTCCCCGGCGAAGCGCGCCTCGGCGTACTCGCGGAGGCCGAGCTCGGCGGCGGTGTCGGGGTGGAGGAAGGCCCGCAGGCCGCCGAACTGCTCCTGGAGGGACGGGGCGTGCCGCACGAACAGATCGTCGTGGTAGATGTGCCGGCTGGGGATCCGCCACAGACCCTCCCCGCCCACGGCCTGGGGCTCCGGCTCGTAGGCGACCTCCGCCGGGGACCCGCCCAGGGTGACGCCGGCCCGAGCCACCGCGGCCTCCGCGTGGGTCCGGACCTCATCCACCTCGACGAACTCACTGCCCGGCACACCCAGGCTATGGGCGAGGACCCGCAGGATCTTCCAGGCCGGCCGGGCCTCCCCGGCGGGGTTGGCCGCCGGCCGCATGGCCTGCAGCCGGCCTTCCCCGGACAGATAGGTGCCCTCGTTTTCAGGGTGAGCCGCCGCGGGCAGCACCACATCGGCGTGCTCCGCGGTGGCCGACCAGTGGCTGGTGATCACAAGACGGAATTCCGCCTCGCCGAGGGCCCGCCGGGCGGCCACCGGATCCCCGGCCTCCACCAGCGGATCGGCGCCGACGACCACATACCCCTTGCGGGCCTCCTCGCCGAGGAAGGCCGTGGCCGGGCGGCCCTGGCGGACGCCGTCGCCGCCCGGACCCCGATGCGGGACGCAGCCCATGGCCCAGGCCCCCACGCTGTTGGCGTAGGGCGCCAGGTACCCGAAGCGGGCTCCGGCCAACCCGGCGAGGCGCCGGGCCTGGGCGACGATCTCCGCGGCCTGCGGGTGCTCCTGGGCCTGGGTGCCCACCAGCACCGCCACCCGTTCCCCCTGATGGAGGGAGTGGGCCACTCGGTCCAGGGCCTCCTGCTCCAGCCCGGCCTCCTCCGGGTCCACGTCGGCCGGGGCGGACTCCCCGGTCGTACGGGCCAAGGCCGCAGCCAACGCGGCCACCGCCGGGGATTCGGCGCCGGGGGCATGGACCAGGTGAGCCAGGTACCGGAAGTTCTCCGGGTAGGCCACGGGGTTCAGGGTGGAGATCTCGGCGCCCTTCTTGGCCGCCTTGTGCAGCCGATGGTTGGCCAGCGGTTGGTCCTTGCGGGGGTTGCCGCCGATGACCAGCGCCGCGTCCACCGCCTCCAGATCCTCCAGGGTCTGCCCGAGCAGGGGGGTGGCGTCGGCGATGTGGCTATCGAAGTCGGCGTCGGCCCAGTGCTGGCGATGGTCCACCTCCGTGGCGCCAACCCCCCGCACCAGATGCTGGGTGAGCCACTGCTCCTCCAGGGTTGCGGTGGGCGCCACCACGGCGGCAAGGTCCTTGCCCACCGAGCGCAGGCCCCGCAGCGCCGCATCGAAGGCCGCCTCCCAGGAGGCCTCCTGCCACTCCCCGTTCCGCCGGATCATGGGGGTGGTAACCCGGCCGTGCTCCACGGCCTCGTAGGAGAAGCGGCCCTTGTCGCAGATCCACTCCTCGTTGACCGCCTCGTTCACCACCGGCAGGGCCCGCTTCACCTGGCCCTGCACCTCCTCGATCTCCATGTTGCAGCCCACCGAGCAGTGGGGGCACACGGTCTCGTGGCGCTTCATCTCCCACACCCGGGCGGTGAAGCGGTACGGCTTGGAGGTGAGCGCCCCCACCGGGCAGAGGTCGATCATGTTGCCGGAGAGCTCCGACTCCACCGTGCTGCCCACGTAGGTGCCGATCTCCATGTGCTCGCCGCGGAAGGCGGCCCCGAGCTCCATCTGCCCGGCCACCTCCTGGCCGAAGCGCACGCAGCGGGTGCAGTGGATGCACCGGGTCATCTCGGTCTCGATGAGGGGGCCGAGGTCCTCGTCCTCCACCGCGCGCTTCTCTTCCTGGTAGCGCGAATGGCCGGAGCCGTGGGCCATGGCGAGGTCCTGCAGGTCGCACTCGCCGCCCTGGTCGCAGATGGGACAGTCCAGCGGGTGGTTGATGAGCAGGAACTCCATCACCCCGCGCCGGGCGTCCACGGCCGTCTCCGAGTGGGTGTGGATGTGCATGCCGTCGGAAATGGGGGTCGCGCAGGCCGGCACCGGCTTGCGCATCTTCTCCACCTCCACCAGGCACATCCGGCAATTGGCCGCGACCGACAGCTTCCGGTGGTAGCAGAACCGGGGCACGTCGATGCCTAGCTGGTCGGTGACCTCGATGATCATCTGCCCGTCGTCGACGGTGTGCGGCTCGCCGTTTATATAGATCTCGGCCATTGAACCCTACCCTTCTCGGTGAGGCCGTGCCTTTGCCGATACCCCCCGCCGACCGCTGCCCGGCGGGGCAACAAGCCCGCTGGGACGCTCAGCCCGCCTCGGCCACCTTGCCGGCGGGGGCCGCGGCGCCCACCATGCAGCGCTTGTTGGCGATGTGGTACTCGTATTCGTCACGGAAATGCTTGAGGGAACTGACCACCGGCGCCACCTCGGCGTCGCCGAAGGCGCAGATGGTGCGCCCCTCGATCCGGGAGCCGATGTCCTCCAGCAGTTCCAGGTCCTCCGGACGGCCCTGCCCGTGCTCGATGCGGTGCACCACCCGGTAGAGCCAGCCGGCCCCCTCCCGGCACGGAGTGCACTGGCCGCAGGACTCGTGGAAGAAGAACTTGGCCACCCGCTCCACCGCCTTCACGATGCAGGTGGTCTCGTCCATGACGATCACCGAGCCCGCGCCGAGCATGGTCCCCGCCTGCCCCAGGGACTCGTAGTCCATGTTGGCGTCCATGATCACCTCGCCGGGCACCATGGGCACGGACGGGCCGCCCGGGATCACCGCCTTGAGCTTGTTGCCGTTGCGCACCCCGCCGGCCAGCTCCAGGAGCTCCGAGAACGGGGTGCCCATGGGCACCTCGTAGTTGCCCGGCCGGTTCACGTGGCCGGATACGGCGAAGATCTTGGTGCCGCCGGAATCGGGGGTACCCAGGGACTGGAACCAGTCGCCACCGTTGTTGATGATGGCGGGCACGGAGGCCAGGGTCTCCACGTTGTTCACCGTGGTGGGCCGGCCGTAGATGCCATGGTTGGCGGGGAACGGCGGCTTGAACCGGGGCATGGCCTTCTTGCCCTCGATGGACTCCAGCATCGCCGTCTCCTCCCCGGCGATGTAAGCGCCGCCGCCGCGGTGGACGTAGAGGTCAAAGTCCACCCCGGAGCCCAGGATGTCCTTGCCCAGGTAGCCCGCCTCATAGGCCTCGTCGATCGCCTCCTGGACCCGCACGTAAGGCTCCCAGAACTCGCCGCGGATGTAGACGTAGCCCACCGTGGCGTCGATGGCGAACCCGCCGATGATCATGCCCTCGATGAGCATGTGCGGGTTGTAGCGCATGATGTCCCGGTCCTTGAAGGTGCCGGGCTCCGCCTCGTCGGCGTTGCAGGCGAGGTACTTCGGCTGCGGCGTGTCGGCCGGCATGAACGACCACTTCAGGCCCGTGGGGAAGCCGGCGCCGCCGCGCCCGCGCAGTCCGGAGCGCTTGACCTCGGCGACCACGTCGTCCCGGGTCATGCCGCCCCGCAGCACCTTCTGGACGGCGGTGTACCCGCCGTTGTCCAGGTAGGCCTGCAGGGTATTGGAGTCGGCCCGGTCCGTTCCGGCCAGGGTGACGAGCGTGTAGTCCTTCGGATATTCGGGCATAGCGCGTTCCCGTTTAGTCGAGGCCGGCGAGGATCTCGTCCATCCGCTCGGGGGTGACGTCCTCGTAGTATTCCTTGCCGATCCAGATCACCGGGGCGCCGCCGCAGGCCCCCAGGCATTCCACCTCGGTGAGGGTGAAGCGCCCGTCCCCGGTGGTCTCCCCGAAGTCGATCCCCAGCTTGCCGCGCAGGTGGTCGACGATGCCGTCGGACCCGCAGAGCATGCAGGACAGGTTGGTGCACACCTTGATCTGGTGCCGGCCCACCGGGGAGCGGTTGAACATGTCGTAGAAGGTGGCCGCCTCGTAGACCTTGATGGGCTCCAGCTCCAGGTACTCGGCGATGGACTCCAGGGTCGGCTCATCCAGCCACCCGTATTCGTCCTGCGCGGCGTGCAGGGCCCAGATCAGTGCCGAGCGGTTCTGCTCCGCGGGGTACTGGGCCCGCGCCTCGTCGATCTTCTTGCGAACGGACTCGGAGAGTTGCATGGCTTACCTGTCGATCTCACCGAACACGATGTCCTGGCTCCCGAGGATGGTCACCACGTCCGCGAGCATGTGGCCGCGGGCCATCTCGTCCATGGAGGCCAAGTGCGGGAAGCCGGCCGCCCGGATCTTCACCCGGTAGGGCTTGTTGGCGCCGTCGGAAACCAGGTAGACCCCGAACTCGCCCTTGGGGTGCTCCACCGCCTGGTAGGTCTCCCCCGGCGGAATGTGGAAGCCCTCGGTGAACAGCTTGAAGTGGTGGATGAGGGCCTCCATGGACTGCTTCATCTCCGCGCGTGGTGGCGGGGACACCTTGTAGTCGTCGCTCTTCACCGGGCCGGGGTTCTCGCGCAGCCAGTCCACGCACTGCTTGATGATCTTCACCGACTCGCGCATCTCCTCCACGCGGACGAGGTAGCGGTCGTAGGTATCCCCGGTCCGCCCCACCGGAACCCGGAAATCCAGCCGGTCGTACACGGCGTAGGGCTGCTTCTTGCGAAGGTCCCACTCGATGCCGGAACCGCGCAGCATGGGGCCGCTGAAGCCGAGCTGCCGGGCCCGCTCGGGGGAGACCACGCCCACCCCCACCGTCCGCTGCTTCCAGATGCGGTTGTCGGTGAGGAGGGTCTCGAAGTCGTCGATGCTGTGCGGGAAGAACTCGGTGAAGGCGTCGATGAAGTCCAGGAGGGAGCCCTCCCGGTACTGGTTCATCTCCTTGACGTCCTTCTCGGAGTGCCACTTGGAGGGCTGGTATTTGGGCATGGAGTCCGGGAGGTCCCGGTTCACGCCGCCCGGGCGGTAGTAGTTGGCGTGCAGGCGGGCGCCACTGGCCGCCTCGTAGGCGTCCATGAGGTATTCCCGGTCCCGGAAGCAGTACAGGAACATGGTCATGGCGCCGATATCCATGGCGTGGGCGCCGAGCCACATGAGGTGGTTCAGGATCCGGGTGATCTCGTCGAACATGACCCGGATGTACTGCGCCCGCTCCGGCACCTCGATGCCCCGCAGCTTCTCGATCGCCAGGCAGAAGGCATGCTCATTGGAGAGCATGGAGACGTAGTCCAGGCGGTCGAAATACGGCAGGGCCTGCATGTAGGTCTTGTGCTCGGCGAGCTTCTCGGTGCCGCGGTGCAGCAGGCCGATGTGGGGATCCGCCCGCTGCACCACCTCCCCGTCGAGCTCCAGGACCAGCCGCAGCACCCCGTGGGCGGCCGGATGCTGGGGGCCGAAGTTGAGGGTGTAGTTGCGGATCTCAGCCATCTTCCTCGGCCTCCTGCCAATGGGTGCGCGGCACCAGGTTGCGCTCCTCGATGGTCACCGGCTGGTACACCACCCGCTGGCGATCGGGGTCGTAGCGCATCTCCACGTGGCCCTCCAGGGGGAAGTCCTTGCGGAAAGGGTGGCCGGCGAAGCCGTAATCGGTGAGGATCCGCCGCAGGTCAGGATGGCCCTCGAAGATGATCCCGTACATGTCGAAGGCCTCCCGCTCGAACCAGTTGGCGCTGGCCCAGACATCCACCACCGAGGGCACCACGGGGCGCTCCTCGGGCACCCGCGCCCGCAGGCGCAGCCGGTGGTTGTGGCTCAGGGACAGGAGGTGGTAGACGGCGGCGAAGCGGGGGGCGTCCTCGGGGTAGTCGTAGTAGTCCAGGTAGTCCACCCCGCAGACATCGACGAGCTGCTCGAAGGCGAAGGTCGCGTCGTCGCGCAGGTGCTGGCACACCTCGCGGACGGATTGCGGAGCCACCTCCACCGTCCACTGCCCGAGGCACTCCTCAACGCCCAGGATGGCGTCGCCGAAGCGGGCGCGCAGGGGCTCCTCAATGGTTTGCTGGGTAAGCGCCATGGCGAACCTCTACTGGCGGGCGATGGTGTTGGTCCGCTTGATCTTCTTCTGCAGCTGGATGATCCCGTACAGCAGGGATTCCGCGGTGGGCGGGCAGCCCGCCACGTAGATATCCACGGGGACGATGCGGTCGCTACCGCGGACCACGGAATAGCTGTAGTGGTAGTAGCCGCCCCCGTTGGAGCAGCTTCCCATGGAGATCACCCAGCGCGGCTCGGTCATCTGGTCGTAGACCTTGCGCAAGGCTGGCGCCATCTTGTTGACCAGGGTTCCGGCGATGATCATGACGTCGGACTGGCGCGGGCTGGGCCGGAAGACCACGCCCAGGCGGTCCATGTCGTAGCGGGCGGCCCCGGTGTGCATCATCTCCACCGCGCAGCAGGCGAGGCCGAAGGTCATGGGCCAGAGCGAGCCGGTGCGGGTCCAGTTCACGAGTTGGTCGGCCGTGGTGGTGACCACGCCCTTCTCAAGCGCCCCTTCTACTCCCATTCCAAGGCTCCTTTTTTCCACTCGTACACGAAGCCGATCACCAGGATGCCCAGGAAGATCGCCATCGCGACGAAGCCGGTGGCGCCCATCTCATCGAGGACCACACTCCACGGGAAGAGGAAGGCGATCTCGAGGTCGAAGATGATGAACAGGATGGCCACCAGGTAGTAGCGCACATCGAAACGCATGCGCGCGTCCTCGAAGGCCTCGAAACCGCTCTCATAGGGGGACAGCTTTTCGGGGTCCGGGTTTCTCGGCGCCACCAGGCGGTTGATGGCAAGCGCCACGACCCCGATCAACAGGGCGAGCACCAGAAAGACGAGGATGGGCAGATACTGTTCCAGCATCAGCGTTCCTTACCCGGCTCAAGTGGAGAGATCGGGAACCCCGCCCATCCCTCGCGAGGGGCGGCGCGGGCCCGCGGCCAGTCCGTCGGCTGGTAAGCCAAGCGGAGTCTATGGGGTGCCCCTCCCCCTGTCAAGAAATGGCGACACCGCCGTTTCCTCCCGCAAATTTCCCGGCCACATCCGGTGCAACGCCGCCCAAAAAAAGACCGCCCTTTCCCTACGGAAAGGACGGTCGCGATGGGTCGGCGCGAAGGGGGCTACCCCCAGTCCGGCCTACGGCCGGGCGGACCTTCCCCGCCGCTAGTCGCCCGCTCCCTGGCCCGGCGTGGTTCCGGGGACGGGTGGGGCCTGCGGCTCGGCCGGCGGAGCGGAATCCGTCGGCGGCGTGGGCACGGACTCCTGCTGCCCGGGCGCTCCTTCCGGCTGCTCCATGAGGCTCTCATCCCCGCCCGTTGAGAATATCGCGAGGGTGAGCGACAGGAGGAAGAAGGCGGTGCCGAGGACCGCCGTCAGGCGCCCCAGAAACCCGGTGGACCCCTGGCTTCCGAACAGGGACTGGGAGCCCCCGCCGCCGAAGGCGGTCCCCATTCCGCCGGCCTGACCGGGCTGCATCAAGACCACCACGATCAACGCGATGGAGACGAGGATGTGAAGGATCCACAGAAACGTGACCATGCGGGCTCCCGCTTGGTTGTGAGGATGCGAGACCGGGGCTGGCTACAGGTCGGAAGCCACCGCCGCTCGCAGGATGCCGATGAATTCGTCCGCCTTGAGGGAGGCCCCGCCGATCAGGCCGCCGTCGATGTCCTCCTGGGCCATCAGCTCCGGCGCGGAGGCGGCCTTCATGGAGCCGCCGTAGAGGATCTTGAGGGACTGGCCGGTGATGGGATAAGCCTCTTTGATCAATCCACGGATCAGGGCGTGCATCTCCTGGGCCTGCTCGGGGGTGGCAGTGCGGCCGGTACCGATGGCCCACACCGGCTCATAGGCAATCACCGCGTCCCGGAAGACGTCCTCCTTGCCGTCGCCCAGGACGGCCTGGACTTGCTCGCGCACCACCTCCCCGGCCTTGCCGGCGTCGCGCTCCGCCTCGGTTTCGCCCACGCAGAGGATGGGGATCAGGCCGTTGCGCTTGGCGGCGAAGAACTTCTCGGCCACCAGTTCGTTGCTCTCGCCGAAGAGGTCCCGGCGCTCCGAATGGCCCACGATCACGTAGGTGCAGCCCAGATCCTTGAGCAGGGGCCCGGCCACCTCGCCGGTGAAGGCGCCGCTGTCCTCCTGGTGGAGGTTCTGGGCGCCCCAGCCCACCGGGGAGTCCTGCACCGCGCTGGCAACCCGGTCGATCAACGGGAAAGGCGGGCAGATCCCGGAGGACACATGCTCCCAGTCCACCTCGGCCCCGGCGATGGCCCGGGCCAGCTCCTCGGCCTCGCCGAGGCGACCGTTCATCTTCCAGTTGCCGACCACTAGCGGCTGGCGCATGCCTCCCTCCTTAGGTGGATCCAGCGGAAAACCGGGCATCTTATCCGCGCGGGGGAAGACGGTCAACGCGGGGGCGGCTTGGGCGGGAAAAGAAACGCAGGGACTGCAGGAAACGCCCGATTTTTACCGCAGAGGTCGCAGAGGGCACGGAGGACGGCAAGGAGAAGTCTCGGCGGCATCCTTAGGAGCGGCATCCGCCCCGCTACCGCGCCGTGTCACTGGAAGGCTCGTCCTTCCTGGCCAGCGCCCGCTGCCCCGGCGACTGGCGGTCGGCCAGCCTTCGCCACCTTTTTCCATTACCCTGTGGATAGGCGCCTTTTGCGTTTCCTCTGCGTCTCCGCGGTCCAGGGAACCGCCGGAGCGAAGCCTCAGACCTCTGCGGCGCCCACCTCGGTGCGCACCACCTCGGCGATTCGCTCGGCGAGGGCGCGGGTGCCGGCCTCCTCACGCCCCTCCACCATCACCCGGACCTTGGGCTCGGTCCCGGAGTTGCGCACCACCACCCGGCCCTGCTCGCCGAGCTCGGCCTCCACCTCCCGGATGACCTCGGCCACCGCGGGGAGGTCATCCACCTCGCACTGCTCGGTCAGCCGCACGCTCACCTGGGCCTGGGGGCAATGCGGCAGGTCGGCCACCGCCTCGTCCAGGGACTTTCCGGAATGGGCCAGCTCGGCGAGCACCATTAGGGCGGTGACGATGCCGTCCCCGGTGGTGTTGCGGGTCAGGCACATGACGTGGCCGGAAGGCTCGCCGCCCAGGATCCAGCCCCGGTCCTGCAGCAGCTGGAACACATGGCGGTCGCCCACCGCCGCGCGCTCGAAGGGGATCCCCGCCGCGGCCAGGGCCTGCTCGAGCCCCAGGTTGGACATGATGGTGCCCACCACCCCGCCGTTGAGCTCGCCGCGCTCCTGCATCTCCAGGGCGGCCAGGTAGAGGACCCCGTCGCCGTCCACGATGCGGCCCCGGGAGTCGGCGAACACCACCCGGTCGCCGTCGCCGTCGAAGGCCATCCCCGCGTCCGCGCCGTGGGTCACCACCTGCTCGGTCATGGCCTCCGGCTGGGTGGAGCCCACCTGCTCGTTGATGTTGAACCCGTCCGGACGGGTGCCCACCTCGATCACCTCGGCCCCGAGCTCGCGGAAGACCTGGGGCGCCACGCGGTAGGTGGCCCCGTGGGCACAGTCCACCACCAGGCGCATGCCCTCCAGGGTCAGCTCCTTGGGGAAGGTGTGCTTGCAGAACTCGATGTAACGACCGGCGGCGTCGTCCACGCGAGTGGCCTTACCCAGCCGCGCCGGCTCCGCCGTAAGCAGGGGGTCGGCCATGCGGGCCTCGATGGCCGCCTCCACCTCGTCGGCCAGCTTGCACCCCTCCGGGCCGAACAGCTTGATCCCGTTGTCAGCGAAGGGGTTGTGGGAGGCGGAGATCACCACCCCGGCGTCCGCCCGCAGGGCGCGGGTCAGATAGGCGATGCCGGGCGTGGGCATGGGGCCGATGAGGAGGACGTCCACCCCGGCCGCGGACAGCCCAGCTTCCAGGGCCGACTCCAGGAGATACCCCGACACCCGGGTGTCCTTGCCGATCACCACCCGCGGATGATCCCCGTTGTCCCCGGCCAGGACCCGTCCCGCCGCCCAACCGAGCTTCAGGACCTGGTCCGGGGTGACGGGCCATTCCCCCACCCGGCCCCGTACGCCGTCCGTTCCGAACAAGCTGCGTTTTCCGCTCAAGCCTGCCTCCTGCCGTTGCGCCGCCGCCCGGGCGGCGTTCTGCGGGGCGCGGCCGCCCCCTTTTTGTCTCGCGCCGGCCCGCCCGTTCAGGACCGGCCCTGCATGAGGATCTCCGTCATGCAGACCACATCATACATGGCCCCCACATCGTGTACCCGGACGATGTCCGCTCCGTGGCTGACGGACCACCCCACCAGGGCCGCGTCGAAGTACTGCCGCTGGTGGACCGCCCGGTTGAACAGCTTGCCGGCGAGGGACTTGCGGCTGGTCCCCACCAGCAAGGGATGGCCCAGGTCGGCAAAGGTGGACAGGGAGTGCATGAGGGCGAGGTTATGGTCCACCGTCTTGCCGAAGCCGATGCCGGGGTCCACGAGGATATTATCCGGGCGCACCCCGGCCCGCTTGCAATCCTCCACCCGCCTAACCAGGTACTCCCGGACCTCCCCCACCACGTCGTCGTAGCGGGGATCGTCCTGCATGGTCTCAGGAGTACCCTGCATGTGCATGAGACAGACCGCCACCTCCAGCTCGGCCACCGTCGTCAGGGCGTCGGGGTCGTGCTCCAGGGCGGAGACGTCGTTGATCAGGTGCGCCCCCGCAGCAACCGCCTCCCGCATCACCGCCGCCTTCCGGGTGTCCACCGAGACCGGCACCCCGAGCTTGGCCACCTCCTCCACCACGGGGACCACCCGGTCCAGCTCCTCCGCCACGGGCACCTCCTGGGCCCCGGGGCGCGTGGACTCGCCGCCCACGTCGAGGATATCCGCACCCGCCTCCACCAGGGCCCGCGCGTGGACCGCAGCACCCTCCGCATCGGCGTGGCGTCCGCCGTCGCTGAAGGAATCGGGGGTGACGTTGACGATCCCCATGATGCGGGGCCGATCAAGATCCAGCGTGGCGCCCCGAAGGTGCAGCTCCCTGGCCATCTCCACCTCCTGCCTGGTCTTCCCCGGGGGAAGAAATATGGTACGGCACAAAAAAGCGCGAACCGAGCGCATCGGTTCGCGCTAAAGGGGCTGGCTACTCCCGACTAGGGCTGTTCCGCGGGCTGTCCCCCGGTGGGCTCCACGGGACGACCGCCGTCACCGGCCGGCTCGGGCTCAGGGCTCGGCCCCCCGCCCTCCGGACCCTGGGGAGGCCGGGGATCACGCCCCTCCATGATGTCGTTGATCTGCTGGGCGTCGAGGGTCTCCCATTCCAGCAGCGCCTCGGCCATCTTCCCGAGCGTTTCGCGGTTGCCCTCGATGAGCTGCCGGGCCCGCTTGTACTCCGTCTCGATGATGGACCGCACCTCGGCGTCGATCTCCTGGACCGTGGTCTCGGAGATGTTCTTGTGCTGGGTCACCTCGCGGCCGAGGAAGACCTCCTCGTCCTTCTCCCCGTAGGTGAGCGGGCCCAGCTTCTCCGACATGCCCCACTCGGTCACCATCTTGCGCGCCATCTCGGTGGCCCGCTCGATGTCGTTGCCGGCGCCGGTGGTCATCTGGTCGAGGAAGACCTGTTCCGCGATTCGCCCGCCCATGAGGATGGCGATGTTGTTGAGCAGCTCCTGGCGCTCGTAGTTGTACCGATCCTCGTCGGGCAGCTGCATGGTCAGGCCCATGGCCTGCCCGCGCGGGATGATGGTGACCTTGTGCACCGGATCCGTGCCCGGAAGCAGCTTGGCCACCAGGGCGTGCCCAGACTCGTGATAGGCCGTGGTCCGCCGCTGCTCCTCGGAGAGGACGATGGACTTGCGCTCCAGGCCCATCATCACCTTGTCCTTGGCGGTCTCGAAATCCTGCATCTCCACCAAGCGGGCGCCGCGCCGGGCGGCCATGAGGGCGGCCTCGTTCACCAGGTTCTCCAGGTCGGCCCCGGAGAAGCCCGGGGTGCCGCGCGCGATGGTGTGGGCATCCACGTCATCGGCAAAGGGCACCTTCTTCATGTGCACCTGGAGGATGAACTCCCGGCCGCGCACATCGGGGCGCGGCACCACCACCTGCCGATCGAAGCGGCCGGGCCGCAGAAGGGCCGGATCGAGCACGTCGGGGCGGTTGGTGGCGGCGACGACGATGACGCCCTCGCTGCCCTCGAAGCCGTCCATTTCGGTGAGCAGCTGGTTCAGGGTCTGCTCGCGCTCGTCGTGGCCGCCGCCGAGCCCGGCGCCGCGCTGCCGGCCCACGGCATCGATCTCGTCGATGAAGATGATGCAGGGGGCCTGCTTCTTGGCCTGCTCGAACATGTCGCGCACGCGGCTCGCGCCCACGCCCACGAACATCTCCACGAAGTCGGAACCGGAGATGGAGAAGAACGGCACGCCGGCCTCCCCGGCCACGGCCTTGCCCAGCAGGGTCTTGCCGGAGCCGGGGGGTCCGGTGAACAGGACGCCCTTGGGGATGTGGCCGCCGAGCTTCTGGAACTTCTCGGGCTCCTTGAGGAAGTCGACGAGTTCCTCCACCTCTTCCTTGGCCTCGTCGATGCCGGCCACGTCCTCGAAGCGCACCTTGTTGCTCTCATCGGTGAGCATCTTGGCCTTGCTCTTGCCGAAGGACATGGCGCCCTTGCCGCCGGCACCCCCGCCCTGCATCTGACGCATGAAGAAGATCCACACGGCGATCAAGAGCAGCATGGGGAACCAGGAGATAAGGATGGAGACCAGCATGGAGGTCCCCTCCTCCGGCTTGGCGGTGATGGAGACCTCCTTCTCGCGCAGGGTCTTCACCACATCGGAATCCGCGGGCGCATAGGTGGAGAACCGCTGCCCGTCCAGGAGGGAGCCGTTGATCTGCTCGCCCTGAATGGTCACCTGGGTGACGTTGCCCTGCTCCACCTGGTGCATGAACTCCGAGAAGCTCACCTGGTTACCAGGCCGCTCGGTCTGGCTGAAACTCTGGAACACCATCACCAGTACCAAGCCGATAACCAGCCAAAGGGCAATATTCTTCGTAAGGTTATTCACAATCGCTCCTCGTCCGATCGCCGGCGGGGAGTCTCCCCCATTGGTCAATCAGCCGCACGTTCACTCTATGTTCAGGCGCTATCCGGATGCAACGCCTGCGCTACAGAACAGCTCCAAGGCTTCTCAACCGGAGCGCCGCTCTCTGTCTCTGACCGCTGCCCGTCGGCTCAGTTTCCAAGAAAGCCGCGAGCGACCAGATATTGCTCCGAACTTTCTCCCCGCGAGGCATCCGGCTTGCGCGCCGCCACGGAGCGGAACTCCGCGCGCAGGGCGCGCAGGAGCTCCTCGAAGCCCTCCCCCTGGAAGGCCTTCATGACCAGGGTACCCCCAGGCCTCAGCACCTCGCGAGCCAGTTCCAGGGCCAGCTCGCAGAGTTCCATAGCCCGGGCCTGATCGGCCACCTTGATGCCCGAGAGCTCCGGAGCCATGTCCGACAGGACCGCATCCACCTCCCCCCCGTCGATCTCCCGGCGTAGGGCCTCCAGGCCTTCGTCGGCGGCGAAGTCCGCCTCCAGCAGCGTGGATCCGGATACCGGGTCCATGGGCAGCAGGTCGATGCCGACCACCCGGCCGGAGGCCCCCACCCGCTCCACGGCCACCTGGGTCCAGCCACCTGGGGCGGCCCCCAGATCCACCACGACGGCCCCGGGACCCAGGAACCGGTCGCGGTCATCGAGCTGGATGAGCTTGAAGGCGGCCCGGCTCCGGTAGCCGGCCCGGCGGGCCTCCGCCACGTAGGGGTCGGCCGCCTGCCGGCGCTGCCAACGATTGCCTTTTCCCACCAGGAAAGCCTCAATGGATTGGGGAGTCCAGGGGCGGATGCTACCCTATCGGGCTTCGGAGAGCCCCCGCACGGCCCGCCGGGTCTGCCAGACAATCCAGGCCGCGGCGGCCAAGCCGTACAGACCGAGGGCGGCGGCCTGACCGGGCCCGGTCAGGAACAGCACCACCACCAGCACATAGAACGGCATTCCCACCAGCAGGGCGGCCACCTGGATCTTCACCCGCGCGAAGGCACGCTCGGTCTCGGGATCAGGGGCGGAAGCCGGCATACGAGGTATCCATGGCGTTAACGAACAAGCAGCGTAGCTTTCTCAAGAGCAGGGCCCATCCCCTCCACCCGGTGGTCCAGCTCGGCGAAGCGGGGCTGACGGAGGCCGTGGAGGCCGCCACCGAGGAGGCACTGGCCCATCACGAGCTGATCAAGGTTCGGTTCCAGCAGGGCGACCGGGCGGAGCGGCGGGAGCTGGCCCGGGATCTCTGTGAGCGGACCGGGGCCCAGCTGGTCCAGGAGATCGGCCGCATCGCCGTCCTCTACCGCCCCGCCGAAGATCCCCGGATCCAGCTGCCCTCCTCCTGAGGCCAACGGCCCGGGCCTACTTGTACTCGATCTCCACGATCTCGTAGGTCCGGGTCCCTCCCGGGGCCTGCACGTCCACCACTTCGCCCTCGCCGCGGCCGATCAGGGCCCGGGCGATGGGGGCGTTGATGCTGATCTTGTTCTGCTTGATGTCGGCCTCGTCGTCGCCGACGATCTGGTACTGGACTTCCTTGCCGGACTCCTCGTCCACCAGGCTCACCGTCGCCCCGAAGGCCGCCGTCTCCATGTCGATCTCGGCGGGATCGATCACCTGCGCGCGGGCGATCTTGTCCTCGAGCTCCCGGATCCGGGCCTCCACAAAGGCCTGCTGCTCCTTGGCGGCGTCGTACTCGGCGTTCTCGGAGAGATCGCCGTGCTCCCGGGCGGTGGCGATGGCCTCGACCACGCGGGGGCGCTCCTCGTGCTTGAGCCGGTGCAGCTCGTCCTTGAGCTGCTGCGCCCCGTGCTTGGTCATGGGAACTTGTTCGCTCATGCCGGTTTTTCCTCTCGCAACTGGGCTAGTTCCTGTAGCTTGCGCACCTGCATGGGGCCCTCCCGCAGCCGGGCGATGGCCGCGGCCGAGGCCTCGGCCCCGGCAAGGGTGGTGAAGTAAGTCACCCCATGCTGCAGGGCGGTACGCCGGATGGAATACGAGTCCGCCACGGCGCTCTTGCCGCTCGCCGTGTTGATGATCATGTCGATTTCGCCGTTCTTGATGCGGTCGACGATGTGGGGGCGACCTTCCTTGACCTTGTTGACCACGGCCACCTCCACCCCCGCGCCCTCCAGCGCGGCGGCGGTGCCGCGGGTGGCCACGAAATCGAAGCCGAGGCTGGCCAACCGCCGGACCACCGGGGTGAGCCCTTCCTTATCGGCGTCCCGCACCGAGACGAACACCCGCCCCTTCTCCGGGAGCACGACGCCGGCCCCGCTCTGGGCCTTGGCGTAGGCCGCCCCGAAGGTCTTGCCCACGCCCATGACCTCGCCGGTGGACTTCATCTCCGGGCCGAGCAGGGTGTCCACGCCCGGGAACTTGATGAAGGGGAACACCGACTCTTTCACGGAGTAGAAGGGCGGGATGATCTCCCCCACCACCCCCTGCTCCGCCAGGGTCTTTCCGGCCATGGCCCGTGCGGCGATCTTGGCCAGGGGCCGCGCCGTGGCCTTGGAGACGAAGGGGACGGTGCGGGCCGCCCGGGGGTTCACCTCCAAAACGTAAACCGTCCCGTTCTGCACGGCAAACTGGACATTGATCAGGCCCACCACGTGCAGGGCCTGCGCCAGCATCTTGGTCTGCCGCCGCACCTCCTCCAGGACCTCGCTGGACATGTCGTGAGGCGGAAGCGAGCAGGCGGAGTCCCCGGAGTGGACGCCCGCCTCCTCGATGTGCTCCATGAGGCCGCCGACCACCACCTTCTCGCCGTCGGCCACCGCGTCCACGTCCAGCTCGTCCGCCTCCACCAGGAAGCGGTCCAGGAGCACGGGGTGCTCCTCGGACACCCGGACCGCTTCGGTCATGTAGCGGTCCAGGTCCGCCTCCGAATAGACGATCTCCATGGCCCGGCCACCGAGCACGTAGGAGGGCCGCACCAGCAGCGGATAGCCCACCTCCCGGGCCGCCTCGCGGGCCTGCCCGGGGGTGAAGGCGATGCGGTTGGGCGGCTGCTTGAGGCCGAGGCGATGGATGAGGTTCTGGAACCGCTCGCGGTCCTCGGCCAGGTCGATGGCGTCCGGCGAGGTGCCAATGATGGGCACCCCCGCTGCCTCCAGGTCGTTGGCCAGCTTGAGGGGGGTCTGCCCGCCGAACTGCACGATCACGCCGGTGGGCTGCTCCACCTCCACGATGGCCAGCACGTCCTCCAGGGTCAACGGCTCGAAGTACAGCCGGTCGCTGGTGTCGTAGTCGGTGGACACCGTCTCCGGGTTGCAGTTGACCATGATGGTCTCGTAGCCGTCCTCGCGCAGGGCGAGGCTGGCATGGACGCAGGCGTAGTCGAACTCGATGCCCTGGCCGATGCGGTTGGGACCCGATCCCAGCACCATGATCTTGTCGCGGTCGGTGGGCCGGGCCTCGCACTCCTCCTCGTAGCTGGAGTAGAGGTAGGGGGTGAAGGACTCGAACTCCCCGGCGCAGGTGTCCACGCGCTTGAACACCGGGCGCACGTCCAGCTTGGCCCGCCGCGCCCGCACCGAGGACTCCCGGGTGCCGAGCAGGGCGGCCAGCCGCCGGTCGGCGAAGCCCATGCGCTTGTAGGCGCGCAGGGCCCCGGCGTCCAGGTCCTCCAGAGTCAGCCCTGCGAGCCCCTTCTCCGCCTCGATGATCCCCTCGATCTGGGCCAGGAACCAGCGGTCGATCCAGGTACGGTCGAACACCTCCTCCAAGCTCATACCGTGGCGGAAAGCGTCGCCCAAATACCAGAGCCGGTCCGGGCCGGGGTTGCGCAGGTAGTGGTCGAGCCGCTCGGGGATCTCCTCGGGCTCCTCCACCTCGCCGGCGATGCGCTCCTCCAGGCCGTAGCTGCCCTGCTCCAGCCCCCGCAGCGCCTTCTGGAAGGACTCCTGGAAGGTGCGGCCGATGGCCATCACCTCCCCCACCGATTTCATCTGAGTGGTCAGGGTCCGGTCCGCCTGGGCGAACTTCTCGAAGGTGAAGCGCGGGATCTTGGTGACCACGTAGTCGATGGACGGCTCGAAGCTCGCCGGGGTCACCTTGGTGATGTCGTTCTGCAGCTCGTCCAGGGTGTAGCCCACCGCCAGCTTGGCGGCGATCTTGGCGATGGGGAAGCCGGTGGCCTTGGAGGCCAGAGCCGACGAGCGCGACACCCGGGGGTTCATCTCGATGATCACCAGGCGCCCGTCCTCCGGATTCACGGCGAACTGGACGTTGGAGCCGCCGGTCTCGACGCCGATCTCGCGCAGCACGGCGAGACTGGCGTCGCGCATGAGCTGGTATTCCTTGTCCGTGAGCGTCTGCGCCGGCGCCACGGTCACCGAGTCGCCGGTGTGCACGCCCATGGGGTCCAGGTTCTCGATGGAGCAGACGATGATGCAGTTGTCCGCCTTGTCGCGGACCACCTCCATCTCGTACTCCTTCCAGCCGATGATGGACTCCTCCAGGAGGACCTCGTTGGTGGGGCTGGCCTCCAGGCCGAGCCCCACCATGTGGTCGAACTCCTCCCGGTTATAGGCGATGCCGCCACCGGAGCCGCCCATGGTAAAGGAGGGGCGGATGATGGTGGGGAAGCCCACGTACTCCATCACCTCCTGCGCCTCCTCCATGGAGTGGGCGAAGGCCGAGCGCGGCAGCCCGAGGCCGATCTTCCCCATGGCCTGCTTGAAGGAATCGCGGTCCTCGGCCTTGTCGATGGCCTCCTTGGAGGCGCCGATGAGCTCCACCCCGTGCTCCTCCAGCACCCCGTAGCGGTCCAGGTCCAGGGCGCAGTTCAGCCCGGTCTGCCCGCCCATGGTGGGCAGGATGGCATCGGGCTTCTCGCGCTCCACCACCTTCGCCACCGAGCGCCAGTTGAGCGGCTCGATGTAGGTGGCGTCGGCCATCTCCGGGTCGGTCATGATGGTGGCCGGGTTGGAGTTCACCAGGATCACCCGATAGCCCTCCTCGCGGAGGGCCTTGCAGGCCTGGGCCCCGGAATAATCGAACTCGCAGGCCTGGCCGATGACGATGGGCCCGGAGCCGATGATCAGGACGGATTCAAGGTCGGTGCGTTTGGGCATTCGGGCGCAACTCGGCGTCAAGGGGGTGAAAGGGGCGCGTGGACTGGCCGCTCAGGCCTCGCGACGGGCGGCGGTCCCTTCTTCGCCGCGTCTCTCGCGGATGAGGGCGAGAAACTCGTCGAACAGGTACTTGGAATCGTGGGGGCCCGGGCTGGCCTCGGGGTGGTACTGCACCGTGAAGGCCGGGCGGTTGCGGTGGCGCACCCCTTCGAGGGTTCCGTCGAACAGGGAGGTGTGGGTCACCTCCAGGCTCTCCGGAAGCGTCCCGGGATCCACCGCGAAACCGTGGTTCTGGGCGGTGATCTCCACCCGCCCGGAGGCGTGATGCTTCACCGGGTGGTTGCCGCCACGGTGACCGAACTTGAGCTTCTGGGAGCGGGCACCCTCCGCCAGGCACAGCAGCTGGTGCCCCAGGCAGATGCCAAAGATGGGCAGGTCCGAGTCCAGCAGGCCGCGCAGGGTCTCCACCGCGTAGGTCACCGGCTCGGGGTCCCCCGGGCCATTGGACAGGAAGACGCCGTCGGGCTCGGCGGCCAGCACCTCCGCGGCGGTGGCGGTTCCCGGCATGACCGTCACGCGGCATCCCCGGTCCACCAGCAGGCGCAGGATGTTGCGCTTGCAGCCGTAATCCAGGGCCACCACGTGGTAGGGCAGCTCCTGGGGCTGCCGGGGCGCCGGCATCCCGCCGCCCTCCAGATCCCAGGTACCCTGGGTGTAGGTGTAGCTGTGGGGGGTGGTTACCTCCTCCACGAGGTCCATACCGGTGAGGCCCTGGAATCCCCGGGCCTCGGCCACCAGGGCCTCGGGATCCAGCTCCTCCCCGGCGGCGATCACCCCGCGCATGGCGCCGCGATCCCGCAGGTGGGTCACTAGCTTGCGGGTGTCCAGGCCGGCGATGGCCACCACCTCGTTGCGCCGCAGGTACTCGGTAAGCCCTTCCGCAGCCCGCCAGCTGCTGGTTTGCACCGGCAGGTCCCGGATGACCAGACCGCTGGCGAACACCTCCCGGCTCTCGTCGTCCTCCGGGTTGGCGCCCACGTTGCCGATGTGGGTATAGGTCAGGGTGACGATCTGGCGGGCGTAGGAGGGATCCGTGAGGATCTCCTGATAACCGGTCATGGAGGTGTTGAAGCACACCTCCCCTACCTTCTTGCCGGGCACTCCGATGGAGCGCCCCTCAAAGATGGTCCCGTCTTCCAGGGCCAGGATGGCTGGTCCGCTCACCACATCCCCCAAGGAGGTCTCGATCGGGAAAAACTGGAGTCCGGGGGCAGGCCCCACGTCGTCCGGACACACAAAAGCGGGAGCGTTGCTCCCGCATTCGCTCCCGACCCCTGCGGGGGCCGGGCGAGCCCGCGTGAGGCGGGCCGGGTATGCGCTTTTGTGCTTGGCCGCACAGGCTAATTGGGCGCGGCACGCCTGTCAACGCAGGCCCAGCAGGTCCTGCATATCGTAGCGGCCGGGCGGCTGGGTTACCACCCACTTGGCGGCCCGCAGGGCGCCGCTGGCGAAGGTCATGCGGCTCGAGGCCTTGTGGCCGATCTCCACCCGCTCGCCGGACCCCGCGAATAGGACCGTATGCTCGCCCACGATATCCCCGGCACGGATGGTCTCGAAGCCGATGGTCCGGCGATCGCGCACCCCCGTGCGGCCCTGCCGCCCGTAGATGGCGTCCTCGGCGAGGTCCCGGCCCAGGGCCTCGGCCACCACCTCGCCCATGCGCAGGGCGGTCCCCGAGGGCGCGTCCACCTTGTTGCGGTGGTGAGCCTCGATCACCTCCACGTCGTAGTCGTCGCCCAGGGCCTGGGCCACCATCTCCAGCACCTTGAAGGTCAGGTTCACCCCTACGCTCATGTTGGGGGCCACCAGCACCGGGACCCGCTCCGCGGCGGCGTCAAGGCGGGCCTGCTGCGCCTCGTCGAAGCCGGTGGTGCCCACCACCAGGGGCACGCCGGCGCTGGCGCACTGATCGGCGTAGACCGCGGTGGCCTCGGGCAGGGTGAAATCGATGACCGCGTCCGCCCCTTCCAGCACCGGGGCCAGGTCCTCGCTGACCTTTACCCCCACCGGGCCGGTGCCCGCCAGCTCGCCGGCGTCCCGACCCACGGCCTCGCCGTCGGGGCGGTCCACGGCCCCGGCGAGCGCGGACTCCTCGTCCTCGGCCACGGCCTGCAGGAGGGTCCGACCCATGCGGCCCGTGGCACCCGTAATCACGATCCGGGTCATGCGCTGCCTTTCCTTGTTCCGTCCAGACACGGTTCCGCCAACACGATTGTCCCGGCGGCTCCGGCCGGAGCCGTAGGAGCCCGCTTCAGCGGGCGATCCCAGGGAGGGCACACAGCCCCGCTTGGCAAATCGCCCACTGAGGCGGGCTCCTACGGGACGCCTCTTCCGGGCGCCCGGCCCTTAGGAGGCCAGGCGGTCGAGGAAGTCCCGCACCTTGTCCCACCAGGACTTGCTGTGCGGGTGGGAGCCGTTCTGCTTGCCGGCCTCCTCTTCCAGCTCCCGCAGCAGCTCCTTCTGCCGGTCGTTGAGGTTCACCGGGGTCTCCACCCGCACCGTACAGAGCAGATCGCCGGGCCGGTTGGAACGTACCCCCTGGATGCCCTTGGCGCGCAGTCGGAAGGTCTTGCCCGACTGGGTGCCGCCGGGGACCTTCATCTTGGCCTCCCCTTCCAGGGTGGGCACGGTCACCTGGTCGCCGAGGGCCGCCTGGGTGATGCTGATGGGCACCTCGCAGCGCAGGTCGTCGCCGTCGCGCTCGAAGATGGGGTGCGGCTGGATGCGCACCTCCACGAACAGGTCGCCGCGCGGGCCGCCGTACTCCCCGGGCTCGCCCTCGCCGGAAAGGCGGATGCGGTCGCCGGTGTCGACCCCCGCGGGGATGTTCACCTCGAGGCTCTTCTCCTGGCGCTGGAAGCCCGTGCCGCGGCAGTCGGTGCAGGGCTGGTCGATCTTCACCCCCTCGCCGCCGCAGTCGGGGCAGGGTTGGGTGACCGAGAAGAAGCCCTGCTGCATGCGCACTTGGCCCATGCCGCCGCAGGTGGTGCAGGTGCTCTTGGAGGTCCCGGGTTTGGCCCCGGAGCCCTCGCAGGTGTCGCACTTGACCTTGCTCGGCACCTTGATGGTGACGGTGGTGCCCCGGGCCGCCTCCTCCAGGGAGAGGTCCAGGGAGTAGCGCAGGTCGGCGCCGCGGTAGGCCCGCTGGCGCCCCCGGCCGCCTCCGCCGCCAAAGATGTCGCCGAATATATCGCCGAATATATCGCCGAACCCGCCGAACCCTTCGGCACCGCCCCCCGGTCCCCCGGCTGCGGCGCCTTCCACGCCGGCGTGACCGAAGCGGTCGTAGGCGGCCCGCTTCTGCGGATCCGACAGGACCTCGTAGGCCTCCTTGGCCTCTTTGAATTTCTCCTCGGCGTCCTCGTCATCCGGATTGCGGTCCGGATGGTACTTCATGGCCAGGCGCCGATAGGCCTTCTTGAGCTCTTCATCGGAGGCGTCCTGGCTGACTCCGAGGATCTCGTAGTAATCCCGTTGAGCCATGAAAGCCCTTTCCCGTTCAGTGGCTTCTTAAACGGCAATCAGGCGCGGGAGGACCCCACGCCTGATCGCGGCCGGTTACGGCGACGTTACCTTACTGGTTCTTCTTGTCCTGGTCATCGCCTTCGGTGAACTCCGCGTCGATCACGTCCTCGTCGGAGCTGGAGCTGGCCTGCTCTTCGCTAGCCCCGGCGGTCTGCTCGGCCCCGGCCTGCTGATAGGCCTGCTCGGCGAGCTTGTGCGAGGCCTGGGCCAGCTTCTCCATGGCCTGGTCGATGGCCTCCTTGTCCTCGCCTTCCATGACCTGCTCCAGCTCGGCGATGGCCGACTCGATGTTCTGCTTGTCCTCGTCACTCACCTTGTCGCCGTAGTCCTCCAGGGACTTGCGGGTGGAGTGGATGAGGCTGTCGGCCTGGTTGCGGGACTCCACCAGCTCGCGCTGCTTCTTGTCCTCGTCGGCGTGGGCCTCGGCATCCTGGACCATCTGCTCCACTTCCTCCTCGGAGAGGCCCGAGCCGGCGCGGATCTGGATGGACTGCTCCTTGCCGGTGCCCTTGTCCTTGGCGGAGACGTTGAGGATACCGTTGGCGTCGATGTCGAAGGTGACCTCGATCTGCGGCACACCGCGCGGCGCCGGCGGGATATCGCTGAGGTCGAAGCGACCCAGGGACTTGTTGCCGTTCGCCATCTCGCGCTCACCCTGCAGGACGTGGATGGTCACCGCGTTCTGGTTGTCCTCGGCGGTGGAGAACACCTGCGAGGCGCTGGTGGGGATGGTGGTGTTCTTCTCGATGAGCTTGGTCATCACCCCGCCCAGGGTCTCGATGCCGAGCGACAGCGGCGTAACGTCCATGAGGAGGACGTCCTTGACGTCGCCGGCGAGCACGCCGCCCTGGATGGCCGCGCCGATGGCCACCACCTCGTCGGGGTTGACGTCCTTGCGCGGCTCCTTGCCGAAGAACTCCTGGACCTGCTCCTGGACCTTGGGCATGCGGGTCTGGCCGCCCACCAGGATGACGTCGTCGATGTCCTTGGCGGAGACGCCGGCGTCGTTCAGCGCCGTCTTGCAGGGCTCGATGGACCGCTGCACCAGGTCCTCCACCAGCGACTCGAACTTGGCCCGGGTCACCTTGATCTCGAGGTGCTTGGGCCCGCTCTGGTCGGCGGTGATGAACGGCAGGCTCACCGTGGTCTGCTGGCTCGAGGACAGCTCGATCTTGGCCTTCTCGGCGGCGTCCTTGAGCCGCTGCAGGGCCAGGCGATCGCTGCGCAGGTCGATGCCCTCGTCGGACTTGAACTCGTCGGCCAGGTGGTCCACCAGACGCAGATCGAAGTCCTCGCCGCCGAGGAAGGTGTCGCCGCTGGTGGCCATCACCTCGAAGGAGGACTCGCCCTCGATGTCGGCGATGTCAATGACGGAGATGTCGAAGGTGCCGCCGCCGAGGTCGTAGACCGCCACCTTCCGGTCCTTGGCCTGGCCGCTCTCCTTCTTGTCCAGGCCGTAGGCCAACGAGGCCGCGGTGGGCTCGTTGATGATGCGCTTGACCTCGAGCCCGGCGATGCGGCCGGCGTCCTTGGTGGCCTGGCGCTGGGAGTCGTTGAAGTAGGCCGGCACGGTGACCACCGCCTCGGTGACTTCCTCACCCAGGTAGTCCTCGGCGGTCTGCTTCATCTTCTGCAGCACCATGGCCGAGATTTCCTGCGGGGCGTACTTCTTGTCGTCGACCTGCACCCAGGCGTCGCCGTTGTCGGCCTCCACGATCTGGAAGGGCACCTGCTCGATGTCCTTCTTGGTGGTGGGGTCGTCGAAGCGGCGGCCGATGAGGCGCTTGATGGCGTACAGGGTCCGCTCCGGGTTGGTCACGGCCTGCCGCTTGGCGGCCTGCCCAACCAGCCGCTCGCCGTCCTCGGTGAAGGCCACCATGGACGGCGTGGTGCGGTCGCCTTCGCTGTTCTCGATCACCCGCGTGCGCTCGCCTTCCATGACGGCGACGCAGGAGTTGGTGGTTCCCAGGTCAATGCCGATGATCTTACCCATGGCCTAATCCCCTTGGCTTAAATTCGGAAATACAGATTCGGTTCGGTGGAACGGCGCCCCTACTCGGAGCCGCCCTCCCCCGCGTCGTCTTTCTGGCTACTGTCCGGCCGCACGGAGACCTCCACCATGGCCGGCCGTACCAGACGGCCGTTGAGCAAATAGCCCTTCTGCATGACGGAGACCACTTGGTTGGGGTCCCCCTCGGTCTCTACGGTGGTCATGGCCTGGTGGTAGTTGGGATCGAAGGGCTCCTCCACGGGGTGGACCTCCTCGACGCCGTGCTTGGCAAGCACCTCGTTGAGCATATCGAGGGTCATGCTGACGCCCTTGTGGAGCTTCTGCGCGCTGTCCGCACCCTCCACTTCGACCTGGAGGGCCATCTCCAGGCTGTCCTTCACCGGGATCAGCTCCTTGAGGAAGCCCTCCAGGGCGAACTTGCGGGACTGCTCGGCGTCCTTCTCCGCCCGGCGGCGCGCATTCTCCCCCTCGGCCCGCTCGCGCAGGACCTGGTTCCAGTAATCGGTGACGGTGGCCTCCAGCTCCTGGATCCGGCCCTTCAGGGTCTCGGGATCGTCGGGCAGGGGCTCGCTCGCGGAGGACTCGGCCTCCTGCGGCTCGGGCTCCTGGTCCGGGAAGTGCTCTTCACCCTCGTTCTTACGGCTGGAGTCGGTCATTGCTCCCTCGTTGGTCGTAGGCACCCTTCGGTCAACCCCGAAGCCGTCCGATCGGGCGGCTTCTCGGATTAGTTGGGGGTCCGGAGCGGGGGTTTCAACCGGGACGGGCGAATTTTTCACGAAAAAACCGATCCTGGAGGATCGGTTTCGGGGAATCGGCGGGGCGCGGCCCGGGTCTCAGGCGGAGTCCCGCATGCCGGGCGGGGTGTTCTGGGACAGCACCGAGGAAAGCTGCCGGGCCGTGCAGTCCACGAAGGGGATGGTGGAGGCGTAGTTCATGCGGGCCGGCCCGATCACCGCCACGGTGCCCAGGCCGTCGTCCTCGGTGGTGTAGCTGGCGGTGACCACGCTGCAGTGCTCGAGGGCCTCGTGCCCCACCTCCTCGCCGATCATGAGCTGCACCCCCGAGCCGCCCTCCGGGGGCGTCTCCAGCACGCGGGTGAGCTCCTCCGGCTCCTCCAGCACCTCGAACAGCTCCCGCAGGCGGCCGTCCTGGGCGAACTCCGGGTAGTCCAGGAGGTTGCCCTGGCCCTCGATGAAGAGCTCCTCGTCCTCCTCGTAGTCCAGGGCGGACCAGCCGATCTCCGCGGCAAGGGCCTCCAGGGATCCGGGCGCCCCCTGGGCCTCGGCGGCCAGGGCGCCCTTCACCTCCGTAAGCAGGCGGCCCTGGAAGCGCTCGTTGAGGTAGTTGGCCGCGCGCTCCAGCTCCGACTCGGAGATGGGCCGGCCCGCCTCGACGATGCGATTCTGCACGATGCCGGTGGTGGTCACCAGGATGGCGAGGATGCGCACTCGGGACAGGGTCAGGAACTGGATCTGCCGGAAGCGCCCCTGCGCCAGCCGCGGCACCAGCACCAGGCCCACGTAGTGGGTATGGCCGGAGATCAGGCGCCCCACGGCGTGGTAGAGCTGGTAGATGTCCGAGGCCTGCTGGTAGAGGCTCTCGCGGATGCGGGCTTGCTCCTCCGAGCCCAGGGGCCGCATTTCCAGCATGATGCCGACGAACAAGCGGTATCCCCGGCTGGTGGGCACCCGTCCCGCGCTGGTATGGGGGGAATGCACCAGCCCCATCTCCTCCAGGTCGGCCACGATGTTGCGCACCGTGGCCGCGCTGACCTCCAGCCCGGACTCGCGAGCCAGCACCCGGGAGCCCACCGGCGCGCCGGTCTCGATGTACAGGCGGACCAGGGTCTTCAGAACCTGTTCGGATCGGGCGTCCAGCTCGGAATGCAAGCGCGCCTACCTCTATCTGCCTTGGGTCCCCCGTCGGCGCCGGAAGCTAGCAGCCGCATCGCGAGAGTGTCAATTGAAGGCCCAGGGGGCCATGGACAGTTTTATACCTTATTTTCCGCTTGCAGGACAGGCCGCCCGCCGAGGCCCCGCTTGGCGGGCGACGGCCCCCATGCTAGGTTGATCCCACCGCGCCGGGATGGTTCCCGGCGCCCCCTTCCCCACAGACGGCGAACCCGAACGGTGCAGGCGCAAAACTTCCAAACCGTCGGCCTGATCGGCAAGTACGGCGACCCCCAGGTTAGCGAATCCGTGGCCCATCTGGTGGAGATGCTGGCCGCCGAGGGGGTGACCGTGCTGGTGGAGCGCGCCACCGCCGGCTCGCTGCCCACCGGCGCCGCCCAGGAGCCGGCCAGCCTGGCGGCCATCGGCAACCGCGCCGACCTGGCCATCGTCGTGGGCGGGGACGGCACGCTGCTGGGGGCGGCGCGCCATCTCTGCGAGTTCGAGATCCCCATCGTGGGGGTGAACCTGGGCCGGCTGGGCTTCCTTACCGAGACCAGCCTGGCCAACATCGAGGACAGCCTGGAGAACCTGCTGGCCGGGGCCTACCAGGTGGAGGAGCGCATGATGCTGCACGTCCGGGTGCAGCGTCAGGCCGGGGACCTGGCCGTGGAACGCGCCTTCAACGACGTGGTGATCCACCGCGGCAACATCGCCCGCATGGTGGAGATGCAGACCTACGTGGACGGCCTGTTCGTGTTCTCGCAGCGCTCCGACGGGCTGATCGTGGCCAGCCCCACCGGCTCCACCGCCTACGCGCTGTCCGCCGGGGGCCCCATCGTGCACCCCTCCATGCGAGCCTTCACACTGGTGCCCGTGTGCCCCCACACCCTCACCAACCGGCCCCTGATCCTGCCGGGCCACAGCCACATCGAGGTGCTCCTGACCAACAATCCCGGCGAGGTCCAGCTCACCCTCGACGGCCAGACCAACTTCGCCCTGCAGGACGGCGACCGCATCCACGTGCAGCGCGACGAGCACACCGTCCACCTGCTCTCGGACCCGGGCCGGAGCTACTTCGACGTCCTGCGCGAGAAGTTCAGCTGGGGAGAGCGGAATTGAGATCGGTTGGGGGCCCGGCCCTTCCCCCTCCCGCCGCGGCGGAACAGGCCGGGGAGCCGGGGCCCCACCCCCACTACTAGACGGCCGGACCCTTTCCAGCAAACGGGCGGGCGATATGCTCCAACACCTCTCCATCCGCAATCTCGCCGTCATGGCGGCCTGCGATATCGAGCTGGGTCCTGGATTCACCGTGCTCACGGGTGAGACCGGGGCCGGCAAGTCCATCCTGGTGGACGCCCTGGGGCTGGTGCTCGGCGACCGCGCCGACCTCGACCAGGTGCGCGGCGGCACCGAGCAGGCGGAGATCACCGCCGCCTTCCAGCTGCCCGCCGACAGCCCCGCGCGGGGCCTGCTGCGCGAGCAGGCACTGGAGGGCGACGACGGCGAGTGCATCATCCGCCGGGTGCTGGCCCGTGAAGGCCGTTCCAAGGCCTTCGTGAACGGCCGGCCCACCCCCGTGCAGACCCTCAAGGAGCTGGGCCAGTGGCTGGTGGATATCCACGGCCAGGGCGAGCACCACACCCTGCTTAACGGATCCACCCAGCGCGACCTCCTGGACGCCTTCGCCGGTGCCACGGAGCAGGCCGGCTGGGTGGCCGAGGCCTGGCGGACCTGGCGGGCCGCGCAGGAGAAGCTGGGGGAGCTGGAGCGGAGCCAGGGCGAGCGGGAGGAGCGCCGCGAGCTGCTGCGCTTCCAGGTAGGCGAGCTGGAGGAGCTGGCCCTGCAGCCGGGGGAGACGGAGCAACTGGAGGCCGAGCGCGCCCGGCTCGGGTCCGTTCACCGCCTGATGGAGGGAGCCCAGGGCCTGGTGCAGCTCCTCTACGAGGAAGAGGGCTCCGTCTCCGAGCGGCTGGGCCACGCCCAGGCGGAGCTGGAGGGCTTGGCGGAAACCGATCCCGAGCTGGCCGAGGCCCGCGACCTGGTGGCCAATTCCGCCGCCCAGGCCGAGGAGGCCGCCGAGGCGGTGCGCGGCTACCTGAACCGCCTGGAGGCCGACCCCGAACGCCTGGAGGTGGTCCAGGAGCGGCTCGACACCGTCTACCAGCTCTCCCGCAAGCACCACGCGGATCCCGAGGAGCTGGTGGACCTGGCCGGCCGGCTCCGCGCCGAGCTCGACGAGCTGGAGGAGCTCGGCCCCCGCCTGCAGGCGGCCCGCGAGGAGGTGGAGCGCACCCGGGGGATCTACGCCGACGCCGCGGCCGACCTCAGCCGCATGCGCAAGGCGGGGGCGGAGAAGCTCGCCGAGCGGGTCACCGAGGAGATCCAGGTGCTGGGCATGCCCGACGCGGCCCTGGAGGTGGCGGTGGATACCGCGGAGGATGCCGAGGAAGGGGGGGGCCACGGCATGGACCGCGTGGAGCTGCGGGTGCGCACCAACCCCGGCGAGCCGCCCCGGCCCCTGGCCAAGATCGCCTCGGGCGGCGAGCTGTCCCGTCTGTCCCTGGGGATCCAGGTGGTCCTGGCCCGCCACACGGAAGTGCCCACGCTCATCTTCGACGAGGTGGACGTGGGCGTCTCCGGGGCGGTGGCGGAGAGCGTGGGCCGCAAGCTGCGGACCGTGGGGGAGCGCAGCCAGGTGCTGGCGGTGACCCACCTGCCGCAGGTGGCCGCCCAGGGCCACCACCACCTGCGCATCTTCAAGGAAACGGACGCCGAGGGCGCCTACACCCGGGTGGAGCCGCTGACCCGCGAGGAGCGGGTGGAGGAGATCGCCCGCATCCTGGGCAGCCGCAACGTCACCGACTCCACCCGGGCCAACGCCCGGGAGATGCTGACGGAAGCGGAGACCGCCGAATCCTAGTCCCTGGCCCGCGCCTGCATCCCCCGGGGCCGGCGTTAGCGGACGGTTGCCCGTGCCGGGCCCGATCCGAAATCGCCCGCTAAGGCCGGCTCCCGCGGCGGGCGCCTACCCCTCCTGCTTCTCCCGGAGGCAGTCGGCACAGAGGCCGTAGAGCTCCATGCGGTGGTCCGTGAGCCGGAAACCGTGCTCCTTGGCCACCTCCTGCTGCAGGCGTTCGATCTGCTCGTTGTAGAACTCCTCCACCCGGCCGCAGCGGACGCAGACCATGTGGTCGTGGTGCTTGTTCTCGTCGAGCTCGAAGAAGGCGCGTTCGCCGTCGAAGTGGTGACGCTTCACCAGGCCGGCCTGCTCGAACTGCGTCAGGACGCGGTAGACCGTGGCCAGGCCCACCTCCTCGCCGGCGTCCAGCAGGCTGCGGTAGACCCCCTCGGCGGTGAGGTGGCGCTCCTCGGAATCCTCGAGCAGTTGTAATATCATCAATCGCGGCCGCGTCGCCTTGAGGCCGGCCTGCTTCAGATCGCTGGTTTCCCGGCTCATGCACCCGCCTCCTTACTCGGGAAGCCACCCGGAATAAAATCGGGAATCAGTTTCGTTCCGTATTGTATACCTGGGGGGTCGGTTACGCGAAAGCCGGCCCCGGTCCCACGCAGGGAGCCTGCCATGCCTAAAGCCGACCCCGCGTATCCCCCTCGCCTGCTGCCCGCGCTCGGGCTCTGGCTCGTCCTCCTACTGGCCCTGAGCGGCTGCGCGCGGATGGAGGTGGAGCAGGGGAACTACCTGACCAAGGCGCAAGTGGAGGGCGTGGAGCGCGGCATGAGCCAAGCCGCGGTGCGCCGGTCCCTGGGCGAGCCCCTGCTGCGGGACCCGTTCCGGCCCGACCGCTGGGACTACGTCTTCCTGCTGACTTCGGAGGCGGGGGAGCGCACCTACCGGCGGCTGACGGTCTTCTTCAACGAGCGGGGACGGGTGGAGCGCCTGGAGCGGGCCGGGAAGGACTTCCCCGAGGGGTAAGACCGGGGAGCTGCGGGGCGCCCCGCCGGGGACGTTTCCGGCCCTTGCGGCCTAGGGGGCGTAGCCCGGCGGGGCTCCGGGGTTACTCTCCTTCCCCGGTGGAACCGGAGCCGTCGCCTCCCGCGTCACCCTTGTCCTCTTCCCCACCTTCGGCGGACTTGCGCTTGCGGGTGCGCGCCTTCTTGGGATCCGCCTGGAGCGGCCGGTAGATCTCTACCCGGTCCCCTTCCCGCAGTTCCTGGTCGTCCTTCACGGGCTTGCCGAAGACGCCGAGCTTCTTCCCCTCCAGCTCCAAGTGGGGGAACTTCTCCAGGATCCCCGACATCCGCACCGCCTCCTCGGCCGTGATGCCCTCCGGGGCCTCGAACTCCACCCATTCCTGATGGTCGGGCTCGGCGTACGCCACGCTCACCTGCATCCTTGCTCCTCCTCCGTCCCGCTCAGTAGCGGCCGTAGACCACCTCGGCCCGCTTGCGGAAATCGGCCACCAGGGTATCCACCGCCCGGTGGAAGACCGGTCCCACCATCATGGACAGCATGCGGTTGACGAACTCGAACTGGATGGACATGTGCACCCGGCTCCCCCGGTCCTCCAGGGGCTCGAAGGTCCAGACCCCTTCCAGGAAGCGGAACGGTCCCTCCAGCAGCCGCATCTCCACCAGCTTGGGCCGCTGGAAGGTGTTGCGGGTGGAGAAGGACTTCCGCAGGCCCTTGAACTCCAGGGTGAGCTCCGCCGTCAGGGAGTCCTCTTCCCGGGTCAGGATCCGGCCGTGGCTGCACCAGGACAGGAACTCCGGATAGGACTCCACGTCCATGACCAGTTGGTACATCTGCTCGGCGGTGTGAGGAACGACCTCGCTGCGCTCCAGGGACGGCATAGGCGGACTCTTCCTCCGGTTGGTTGCTTACTCGGATGGGTCCCGGCCGGGCCCGCTCCCTTCAATCGGCCCGGGAGCGCTCCTCCTGGCGCCAGGAGTGTAGATCGATCACCACCGCCACCAGCAGGGTGACCACCAGCCAGCCTACGCCGATCCCCACCACGGCCCAGGGCGAATAGCCCCCGTAGGGCTCCAGGAGCTCCTGGGCCAGGGCGCGGTCCAGCAGGCCGAGAAGCGCCACGGGGATGATGACCTTCAGGCTGTAATCCAGCCAGGAGCGCTGCAGCCACACCCCGGCGATGGAGAGCAGCACGAACAGGCGCGCCAGGAAGGTGCCCAGCCCGTCCTCGGCCTGGTGCAGGCCGAACCAGGTGAAGGCCAGCGCCCCGGTCATGAGCAGGCGCATGAAGGTGCCGTAGTGGCTGCTGAAGCGGAAGCTGCCCGCCCCTTCGATGTGGGAGCCGAGGCGCTCGCCGCCGAACACCCAGCCCACGATGAGGGCCTCCAGCAGCCCCACCAGCACCAGCCCGTAGCTGGTCAGGAAGTGGTCGACGATGTCCAGCCAGGCGATCCCTGCGCCGGTGGTGAACACCATGCCCAGCAGGAAGCCGATGGTGCACAGGGTGCCCACCACCTTGGTGCGGTCCACCTCGTATTTGTCCGAAAGGGCCGAAACGAAGGCCTGGATCAGGGAGATGGAGGAGGAAAGCCCGGCGATGGCCAGCGCGCTGAAGAACAGGACGCCGAACATCGTGGGCAGGAAGGGCAGCTCGCTGATCACCTGCGGATAGGCGACGAAGGCGAGGCCGATGCCGCTGGTGACGACGTCCTCCACCCCCTGCCCCTGCGCCTGGGCCATGAAGCCCAGCGTGGCGAACACCGCCACCCCCGCGAAGATGGCGAAGCCGCTGTCGGCGAAGGCGGTGATCAGGGCGTTGCGGGTGATGTTGGAGCGCTCCGGCAGGTAGGAAGCGTAGGCGATCATGATGCCGAAGCCCAGGGAGAGGGTGAAGAAGATCTGGGTAATGGCCTCCACCCAGACCCGCCAGTCGGCCAGCTTGGCCCAGTCAGGCGACAGGTACCAGGTAAGGCCCTGCCCCGCCCCGGGCAGGAACAGCGACCACACCACCAGAACGATCATGAGCAGGAACAGCAGCGGGATGAACACCCGGATCACCGGCTCCACCCCCGCGCGCAGGCCGCGGCCCACGATGACGCCGTTGATGGCCCAGACGGCGGCCAGGGCCACCAGCACGGTGAGGTTGGGGCCGGTCAGATCGAAGGGCCCACGCAGCCCGTCCTCGGTGGCGGCCCCCAGGAACTCGCCGAAGAAGAAGGCGTTGGCGCCGCCCTCCACGCCCGTCCACGGCTGGTAGAGGGCGAAGAAGATGAAGCTCAGGCACCAGGCGATTACCACGCAGTAGTAGATCAGGATGCCGAACATGGTGAAGCCCACGGCCCACCACCCCACCCACTGGAAGCGCCGGTCGATGCGGAACAGGGAGACGGGGGCCGAGGCCTTCATGTAGTGGCCGATGCCGAACTCCAGCAGGAGCAGCGGGATGCCGACAATGAACAGGGCCAGGACGTATGGGATCAGGAAGGCCCCGCCACCGTTCTCGTAGGTGACGTAGGAGAACCGCCAGATGTTGCCGAGTCCCACCGCCGAGCCGACGGCCGCCATGATGAAGCCCGCGGTGGACTGCCACTGCTCCCGTTGCTCGCTCATGGGCTCGCTTTCCCCTTTTGCCGTGAGCGGCCCCCGCCCGCGGGGCCGAAGAGGTGAGCTGGGCCGCCGATGAGCGGCGGCGCGACAAGCGCGCCCAGCCTACCAGACTTGTCCAGGACGTGCCGGGGGCGGAATTGAGGCCCGTCCCGCTTCGGGGTAGCATGGCCGGCTAAACCGCAGGTCAGTCCGCCGAGAACGGGAGCCCATGGGAGCACCACCACGCCAGATCGCCCAGAACAAGAAGGCCCGCTTCGACTTCCACATCGAGGAGGAATTCGAGGCGGGCATCGAGCTGCAGGGCTGGGAGGTGAAGGCCCTGCGTGCGGGACGGGCGAACATCAAGGAAAGCCACGTCATCATCCACCATGGCGAGGCTTGGCTGGTGGGCGCGCGCATCTCCCCCCTGCCCGAGGCCTCCACCCATGTGAACCCCGACCCCACCCGCACCCGGCGCCTGCTCCTGCACGCCCGTCAGCTCCGCACCCTGATCGGCCAGACCCAGCAGAAGGGGTTCACGATCGTTGCCCTGGACATGCACTGGACCCGGGGACTGGCCAAGGTGCAGATCGCCCTGGCCAAGGGTAAGAAGAAGCAGGACAAGCGGGCTGACATCAAGGAACGCGACTGGCAGCGGCAGAAAGAGCGCATCATCAAGGAGAAGAACCGCTAGTCTCCGCCCGGGAACCGCGGGCGATGGCAAGGGTCCTGTAGGCAGGACGATGCTGCCCGGCCCTGCAGCGGAAGGGGCTCCGGGCCCTGCGGGGAACTTCCCGGAAAGACCCCAGTCTTATTGGGTGAATCCGGCCGAGAGATGGCCCCTTGGGGGCAAGTCTGATAGGCTGGATAACAGCTTGCGAAGGGGGCGATTCTGGATTCGACGTGAACCCGCAAGCTATTGGTGCATGCCGAGGTAGCTGGGTAACCTCGTAAATCCTCCCAGCGGGCAAAGATACCTGCCGACAACGAAGAGTTCGCCGTAGCCGCATAGCCGGCTGCCCCGCTTCCCGAGCTGCCCGTGGCAAGGGATCAAGCGGGTCGACCTTCACGGGATCGCGGTAGCGCCCCGCCCGGGGCCACCTACCGTTAAAGCCAATCCGGGCTAACCGGTCACATCCCCGTCACCCGGGACCGTGATCGGGAAACCAAAGGGTGACTAAGCATGTAGATCCAATAGTGGACGGTTCGCGGACGCGGGTTCGAGTCCCGCCGCCTCCACCAACAAAAAAAGACCGCCCGGGCGCCCGGGCGGTCTTTTTTTGTTCTCGGCGAACTAATGCTCCGGCCAGCCCCCCCTTTCCTCCCGGGTCAGTGCGGCTGCCCCCGCAGCTCGCGGACCGGATGCTCCCCCGCGGGTTGGCTGCGGTATTTCTCCCCCTTGGCCTCCCGGTGCGTGCCGACCTTGCTGGACACGGGGCGGGATTCCCCGCCCGACCAGCCAGAACCGCGGTTCCCCGTGGTTGCGGAGCCGCTCGGGGAAAAGGCCGGGAAGCCATAGGCTCCCGCCATTTGCAGCGACACCCTCAGGGAAGTGGTCGCCGGAACCAGCACTTGCTAGCGCCTGGCGATCACCCAAACGGCGTGAATGATCCCGGGTATGAACCCCAGGAGGGTAAGCAGGATGTTCAGCCAGAAGGCGCCCTTCAGCCCCACCTGGAGAAAGACCCCCAACGGCGGCAGGAGGACGGCGGCGATGATGCGCAGAATGTCCATGGCTATGCTGTCTTCTCGTGCTTCCATCTCTCACTCCTGGGCAATGCCACGGCCTTCATGAAACTTCCTCCCAAGCTGCGGGCCCCTAATGCTGGGGCCTCTGGGCCTTCTCCTGGGTGAAGCTCTCCCCGATCTCGTTGGCCTGCTGATCGTCCAGGATCCCCTGGGCCTCGGGGAAGATCTGGTTTTCCCCTTCGTCCACGTGGGATTCCACGCTCTGCTTGAGCTCGCGCAGCTTGGAAGCCCATTCGGGCGTGGAACGGTCGAGGTGGGTGAGCTCCAGAAGGAGGTTCTCCACCTCGCTGTGCTCCTGCATGGCGTGCTGGGCGTCCCCCTTGCTTTCCGAGTGCTGGCGCAAGGCGTTATAGAAGGTAGCGTCCTCCGCCCGGGCGTGCGCCAGGAGCTCCTCCTTCACTTTGGGGAACAGGGCATCGCGTCGACCGGGATCGCTTTCGGCGATATTGTTCAGCTGCTCCAGCATCTTCGATGTTTCCCGATGATCTTCGGCCAGTTTTTGGTAGATATCCGTCATAACCGTTCTCCTCGTTTGTTTGTTGCACGTTTCCCCCCGAGCCCGTGGGCGGTCTATTGGGGGCAGCCGCACAAACCCTGGCATTTGCCCGCAAGAAGGACCGCCCCGGGAAGCACGGCCAGGGAATCGAACCGGCCTCTGAACCACGTGGGGGGAAGATCCGGCGGAGGGGGTGCCGGGCGCCTGACACCGGGAAGGCAAGTACCGCTTGGGGAAGGGGGCAATAAGGAACGGCCATGGACGCTGGCCCGGAAACGCCGCCGGACCGCGCAGGGGTCCGGGCCACCCACCCGCGGCCGGGCACCGTCCCTTCAGCCATCCGGCAACGAGGCACCCGTGGGGAGCAGGCTGTCCGCGGCCCACCGTGCCGCCTTTTTGCCGGACATGCTGTCCGAGAGCCGAGGGGTGGCCGGACAAAGCGAGCAAAGCCGCCCTTGAAATGGCAACCCAAAATCCGTATACAAGGTACCCTGCAGGGCTCCTTTTGATCCCCGTCAATTCACGGACAGGCCCCTGCGTTTAGCCTGTTTCTTGGTTCACCCATATATAGAGCTGTATCGCACCATGATCGACCATGCTTTCCCTGCGCTCCGCATCCGCGGCAGGAACCTTCTCCCCATCATTCAAGGCGGCATGGGAGTGGGCGTCTCCGCCCACAACCTGGCAGGCACCGTCGCCGCCGAAGGTGCGGTGGGAACCATCGCCAGCGTGGACTTGCGCCAACTGCACCCGGACCTGCTCGCCGCCGACAAGCGGAGTCGGGACGTGGATGCCTACACGGCCTCCAATCTTGTGGCGATCGACCGCGAGATCCGCGCGGCCCGGGAGATCGCCGGCTCCGAGGGCTTTATCGCGGTGAACGTCATGCGCGCCCTGCGCGACTACGCCGAGCAGGTCCGCCAGGCCTGCGCCAGCGGGGCCAACGCCATCATCATGGGGGCCGGCCTGCCCCTGGAGCTGCCGGCGCTCACCGCCGACTACCCCGACGTGGCCCTGATCCCCATCGTCTCCGACGGGCGGGCCCTCCGGATCACCCTGAAACGCTGGAAGCGCCAGAACCGCCTGCCGGACGCCGTGGTGGTGGAGAATCCGCGCTACGCCGGCGGGCACCTGGGCATCGCCAGCGTGGGGGACGAGAAGGACCCGCGCTACGACTACCCCACCGTCCTCCCGGAAGTCCGGGCCACCCTGGCCGAGTTTGGCGAGGAGGCGGCCCGCATTCCGGTGATCGCCGCCGGCGGCATCAACGGGCCCGCCCGGCTGGCCGAGGTCATGGAGCTGGGCGCCTCCGGTGCCCAGGTGGGCACGCCCTTCGCCGTCTCCGCGGAAGGCGATGCCCACCCCAACTTCAAGCAGGTCCTCCTGGGCGCCGATCCCGCAAGCGACACCACCACCTTCATCAGCGCCGCCGGCCTCCCCGCACGGGCCGTACGCACCCCCTGGCTGGACCGCTACCTCGGGCTGGAGGAGGACCTCCTGAACCGGGCCTCCCCCGAAACGGCCGTCTGCCCCACCTTCGTGGAATGCCTCTCCCACTGCGGCTTCAAGGACGGCAAGCCGGCCGCGGGGCAGTTCTGCATCGAGACCCGGCTGGCCGCGGCCCAGAAGGGGAAGGTCAGCCAGGGCCTGTTCTTCCGCGGGGGCGCCTCCCTGCCCTTCGGCGATCAGATCCGGCCGGTGCGGGACATCCTGTGCCACCTCCTGGATGCCACCATCCCCCAAGAGCCCGCCATCGCCACGCCCTGAGGAATACCCGACCAAAAAAATCGGACCATTAGTATTGCATTGGAAACTAAATAGGACTAGATTAGTCCTAGTTCACCGGCAGGGCCAATGGAGCGGCACCGGATGCTACGCATCAGCAAGATGACCGATTACGGCACGGTGGTCATGACCCACCTCGCCAAGAACCCCGAGCAGCGCTTCAGCGCCCGGGAGCTGGCGAGCGACCTGCATATCGGCGTGCCCACGGTGAGCAAGATCCTTAAGGTCCTGGAGCGGGGCGGTCTGCTGGTGGCCCAGCGGGGCAAGAACGGCGGCTACTCCCTGGCCCACGACCCCGGTGAGATCTCCGTGGCCCAGGTGATCCGGGCCATGGAGGGCCCCATCGCCCTGACCGAATGCGCCAGCGACGCCCTGCAGTGCGACCAGGAGCAGTCCTGCTCGGTGCAGAGCAACTGGCAGCGCATCAACCACGCCATCATGCAGGCCCTCGAGGGGGTCTCCGTGGCGGAGATGACCGAACCGATCTCTGTGCAGGGGGTGCAGACGCGCACCCTGGAATTCCTGGGGGTGGCCGAGGGCGACCCCCTGGCCCAGACGGAATAAACGACCCGGACCCGGTCCGGAGGGATTTCCCAATTTCCGGGATGGAGGCAACCATGGCGTCTTCGAGCCAGATCGACGAAGTTCTCAATCGGGGCTACACCCCCGGCTTCTATACCGACATCGAAGTCGATGCGGTCCCTCCGGGACTGAACGAGGACATCATCCGCATGATCTCGGCCAAGAAGGAAGAGCCCGAGTTCATGCTGGAGTGGCGCCTCAACGCCTACCGTCATTGGCTGGAGATGACCGAGCCGCGGTGGGCCAACATCCGCCACCCCTACATCGACTATCAGGACATCGTCTACTACTCGGCCCCCAAGTCCATGAGCGACGAGGACCGGCCGCAGTCCCTGGACGAGGTGGACCCCAAGCTGCTCGAGACCTACGAGAAGCTGGGCATCCCGCTGGACGAGCAGAAGCAGCTCGCCGGCGTGGCCGTGGACGCGGTGTTCGATTCCGTGTCGGTGGCCACCACCTACAAGGAGAAGCTGGCCGAGGAAGGCATCGTATTCTGCTCCTTCTCCGAGGCCCTGCAGGACTACCCGGAACTGGTGGAGAAGTACCTGGGCACGGTGGTTCCGCCCGGGGACAACTACTTCGCCGCTCTGAACTCGGCGGTGTTCTCGGACGGCTCCTTCGTCTACGTGCCCAAGGGCGTGCGCTGCCCCATGGAGCTGTCCACCTACTTCCGCATCAACGCCTCGGAGACCGGCCAGTTCGAGCGCACCCTGATCGTCGCCGACGAGGGGGCCTACGTGAGCTACCTGGAGGGCTGCACGGCGCCCGCCCACTCCAAGAACCAGCTGCACGCCGCGGTGGTGGAGCTGGTGGCGGAGAAGGACGCCGAGATCAAGTACTCCACGGTGCAGAACTGGTATCCGGGGGATGAGGACGGCCAGGGCGGCATCTACAACCTGGTGACCAAGCGCGGCGAGTGCCGCGGCGACGATTCCAAGATCGCCTGGACCCAGGTGGAGACCGGCTCCGCCATCACCATGAAGTACCCCTCCGTGGTGCTGCGCGGCGACCGTTCCGTGGGCGAGTTCTACTCGGTGGCGGTGTCCAACAACTACCAGCAGGCGGACACCGGCACCAAGATGATCCACCTCGGGGCGGACACTAAGTCCACCATCATCTCCAAGGGAATCAGTGCCGGCCACGGTCAGAACTCCTACCGGGGCCTGGTGCAGGTGGGCAAGAACGCCGAGAACGCCCGCAACTACACCCAGTGCGACTCCATGCTCATGGGCAACAAGTGCGGCGCGCACACCTTCCCGTACATCGAGACCAAGAACCCCACCGCCCAGGTGGAGCACGAGGCCTCCACGGCGAAGATCGGCGAAGACCAGATCTTCTACCTGACCCAGCGGGGCATCGACCCCGAGGATGCCGTCTCCATGATCGTGAGCGGCTTCTGCAAGGAGGTCTTCCACGAGCTGCCCATGGAGTTCGCCGTGGAGGCGCAGAACCTGCTCGGGGTGAGCCTCGAGGGCAGCGTCGGGTAAAGCAAGCGTCGCCGCGGGCGGCGCCCGCGGAAACCGAAATGGCCGCGGGCCCGCCCCCGGCCGGGAACCGAATCATGGAGAGGACGGCACCGTGCTCAGCATCAAGAACCTGCACGCGAGCGTGGAAGATACCGAGATCCTGAAGGGGATTGACCTGGAAGTGGGCGACGGCGAGGTCCACGCCATCATGGGGCCCAACGGCTCCGGCAAATCCACCCTCGCCGGCGTGCTCGCCGGGCGCGATGGCTACACCGTGGGAGACGGCTCGGTGGCCTTCGACGGCAAGGACCTGCTGGAGATGGAACCGCAGGAGCGGGCCAACGAGGGCCTGTTCCTGGCCTTCCAATACCCGGTGGAGATCCCCGGCGTCAGCAACATCTACCTGCTGAAGTCGGCGGTGAACGCCGCGCGCAAGCACCGCGGCGAGGAGGAGCTGGACGCCATGGACCTGGTGGCCTTCATCCGCGAGAAGATGAAGCTCACCGGCATGGGTGACCAGCTCCTCTACCGCTCGGTGAACGAGGGCTTCTCCGGCGGCGAGAAGAAGCGCAACGAGATGCTGCAGATGGCGGTTCTCGAGCCGAAGCTGGCCATCCTCGACGAGACCGACTCCGGGCTCGACATCGACGCCCTGAAGACCGTCGCCGATGCGGTGAACCAGCTGCGCGACGAGAAGCGCTCCTTCATCCTCATCACCCACTACCAGCGCCTGCTGGATTACATCGTCCCCGACCAGGTGCACGTGCTGTACAACGGCCAGATCGCCAAGTCCGGCGACGCCAGCCTGCCGCAGGAGCTGGAGAAGACCGGTTACGCCTGGCTCACCGGCGCCGAGCAGGCGCCCGCCGAGGAAGCGGTACAGGGGCAGTAAGGCCATGAGCGAGCAAACCGAGATCGTCGACCGCTACACCGCCCTGTTCGAACAGGGCCGCGAGCGGCTCCCCGGGGCGGACGCGGGCTGGGTCGCCGAGCGGCGGCGCGCGGCCATGAACCGCTTCGCCGAGACGGGCTTTCCGGCGCCGCGCAACGAGGAGTGGAAGTACACCTCCCTGCGGCCGCTGGAGAAGCGCGCATTCGCCCTGCCCGAGGCGGAGGCCCCCGGCCTGCGGCCGGAGGAGATCGCCGAGTACACCTTCGACGAGCCCGCCGCCCTGCGGCTGGTGTTCGTGGACGGCGTCTACTCGCCGAGCCTGTCCCGCCCCGCCGATCTGCCCGAAGGGGTGGTGGTGCGGCCCATGAGCGAAGCGCTGGGCGAGCCCTCCGAGGTCCTGCAGCGCCACCTGGGCAGCTACGCCGACCCGGAGGGCACGCCTTTCGTTGCCCTGAACACCGCATTCATGGGCGACGGCGTCTACGTCTCCGTTCCGGCCGGCGTACAGGTGGAAACGCCCATCCACGCCCTGTTCCTCACCAGCGCGGGCGCCGACGGCGTGGGCCCCCACTACCGTAATCTGGTCGTGGCCGAGGAGGGCGCCTCCGTGACCGTACTGGAAGACTTCGTCGGCCTCGGCGAGGGCGCCTACTTCAACAATACGGTCACCGAAGCGGTGGCGCCGAAGGACGCCCAGGTGGAGGTCTACAAGCTCCAGCAGGAGGGGCCCGGCGGCTACCACGTGGCCACCTTCGAGGGCTACCAGGGCGAGAACAGCGTCCTGACGCACCACAACATCGCCCTGGGCGGCCGGCTGGTGCGCAATGACGTCAACGACGTCCTGGACGCTGAGGGTGCCCTGGTGAACCTCAACGGGCTGTACCTGGGCGACGGCCGCGAGCACGTGGATAACCACACGCGCATCGACCACCTGAAGGCCAACGCCGAGTCCCGGGAGTACTACAAGGGCATCCTGGACGGGCGCGCCCGCGGCGTATTCAACGGCAAGGTGGTGGTGCAGCCCGAGGCCCAGGGCACGGAATCCGACCAGCAGAACCGCAACCTGCTGCTGTCCCGCAACGCCGAGGTGGACCCCAAGCCGGAGCTGGAGATCTTCGCCGACGACGTCTCCTGCACCCACGGTGCCACCGTGGGCCAGCTCGACGAGGACGCGCTGTTCTTCCTGCGCTCCCGCGGCCTCGGCTACGAGGACGCCCGCAACCTGCTGATCTTCGGCTTCGCCAACGAGATCATCGAGCGGGTGCGCATCGAGCCGGTGCGGGCGCGGCTGGAAGAGCGGCTGCTGAAGCGGCTTCCGCATACCGAAGCGATGGAGGAATGAGCGTGGCCGTGGAAGAGATGCGCAGCCAGGCGGAGCAGGTGACCGACGCCGACGCCGACCGCTACCGGCAGGACTTCCCGTGCCTCCAGCAGGAGGCCCACGGCAAACCGCTGGTCTATCTGGACAGCGCCGCCACCAGCCAGAAGCCCCGCGCGGTGATCGACGCCATCAGCCGGTTCTACGAGACCAGCTATTCCAACGTCCACCGCGGCGCCCACCTGCTCTCCGAGCGGGCGACCGAGGCCTACGAGGGGGCGCGCTCGCGGGTGGCGCAGTACATCGGCGCGGCCGATCCCCGCGAGATCGTCTTCGTCCGCGGCGCCACCGAGGCGATCAACCTGGTGGCCGCCAGCTACGGGCGGGCCAACCTCCAGGCGGGCGACGAGATCCTGCTCACCGAGATGGAGCACCACTCCAACATCGTCCCCTGGCAGCTGATAGCCGAGCAGACCGGCGCCGTGATCCGGGTGGTCCCCATCAGCGACGACGGCGAGCTGATGATGGACCGCTTCGACGAGCTGCTCAGCGAGCGCACCAAGCTGGTGGGGGTGGGCCACGTCTCCAACGCGCTGGGAACCATCAACCCCGTCAAGGAGATCGTGGACAAGGCCCACGCCCAGGGGGCGGTGGTGCTGGTGGACGGCTGCCAGGCGGCACCGCGCGTGCCGGTGGACGTGGCCGAGCTGGGCTGCGACTTCTATGCCTTCTCCGGCCACAAGCTCTACGGGCCGAGCGGCATCGGCGTGCTCTGGGGCCGCCACGAGCTGCTGGAGGCCATGCCCCCCTACCAGGGCGGCGGCGAGATGATCCAGCGGGTGACCTTCGAGCACACCACCTACGCCAAGGTGCCCCAGAAGTTCGAGGCCGGCACCCCCAATATCGCCGGCCCGGTGGGCCTGCACGCGGCCATGGACTACGTCACCGCCATCGGCCTGGAGGGCATCCTCGCCCACGAACGCGACCTGCTGGCCTACGCCACGGACGCCATCCAGGAGGTCCCCGGGGTGCGCCTGATCGGCACCGCCGCCGAGAAGGCCGGGATCCTGTCCTTCGTCATGGAGGGCATCCACCCCCACGACATCGGCACCATCCTGGACAACCAGGGCATCGCCGTGCGCACCGGCCACCACTGCGCCCAGCCGGTGATGGACCGCTTCCAGGTGCCGGCCACCACGCGGGCCTCCTTCGGCCTGTACAACACCCGGGCCGACGTGGACGCCTTCATCCGGGGCCTCCACGAGGTGCGGGAAATCCTCGGCTGAGGGATCCCCGATGCGGGAAGCACCACTCAACCACCCGCGGCACAGCCGTTCCGGAAGGAGCTAGAGTCCCATGGCGGACGTTCGCGACCTCTACCAGGAAGTGATCTTCGAGCACAACAAGAACCCGCGCAACTTCGGGGTCCTTGCCGACCACAACCGCCACGCCGTGGGCCACAACCCCCTGTGCGGGGACCAGCTCACGGTCTACCTGATGGTGGACGACAACGACGTGGTCCAGGACGTGAAGTTCGAGGGCTCCGGGTGCGCCATCTCGGTGGCCTCCGCCTCCCTGATGACCCAGATCCTCAAGGGCAAGTCCAAGCAGGAGGCCGACGAGTTCTTCCAGGCCTTCCACGACGTCTGCACCAAGGAGCGGGAGGCCGAGGACGTGCCCGATCTCGGCAAGCTGGCCGTGCTTACCGGGGTGCGCGATTTCCCCTCCCGGGTGAAGTGCGCCACCCTGGCCTGGCACACCGTCCACGCCGCCCTTGAGCACGACGAGGAAGGCGCCAGCGTTACCACCGAGTAACGTCCCCGTGCCGGTGCTGCCGGCAGCGGGCCAACGGCTGCCTGAGGAGCGAGCCCGATGAGTGAACCGCGTGAACAACCCCAGGAGATCCGCCCCCACACCAAGTCCAAGCGCTTGGAGATCGAGTGGGGCGACGGGCACATCTCCGATTTCCCCTATAGCTTCCTGCGGGAGAACGCCCCCTCCCTGCCCGACCGGGCCGACGCCTCGGGGATCGATATCACGGACTTCCAGCCCGTGGGCCACTACGCCATCCAGATGACCTTCGACACCGGCGAGTCGGCCACCTACACCTGGGAGGCCCTGCGCAATAGCGACCCCACGGACGAGGCCAACGCCGGCGACGAGGAGGAGGTGGATCTCTCCGAGCTTCCGGAGATCGAGGAAGACAAGATCGTCGAGGCCCTGCGCCAGGTCTACGACCCCGAGATCCCGGTGAACATCTACGACCTCGGCCTCATCTACAACCTCGACACCCACCCCAATCACAAGGTGGACGTGAAAATGACCCTCACCACGCCGGGCTGCCCCGAGGCGGCCACCTTCCCCGGCAAGGTGGAAGCGGCCGTGAAGTCGGTGCCCGGGGTGGTCGACGCCGAGGTGGAGCTGGTCTGGGATCCGCCGTGGACCAAGGACCACATGTCCGAGGACGTGAAGCTGGCTCTGGGCATCTGGTAATACAGCAGAAGATCAACCGCCAAGTACGCCAAGGGCGCCAAGAACGGCAACCAAATTGCTCCCGGACTGGTTTTCGGGAGCTATCACAGTGGCCGGGTGGCGCCTTTCCGTCGGATTGCGTTGGTTTCTCTTCGTTGTCTTGGCGATCTTGGCGTCCTTGGCGGTTCGATGTCTTTCCCATCAGAGGAGACAACCGCATGGCCGACTGGGTCGAGGTGGGCGCCACCGAGGACCTTCCGCCGGGATCCTACACCTCGGTGGACGTGGACGACGTGCAGATCGCCGTGTTCAACTGCGGCGGCACCTACTACGCCATCGAGGACGTCTGCACCCACGACTACGGGCAGCTCACCGGCGGCGAGATGGAAGACTGCCGGATCGTCTGCCCGCGCCACGGCGCCAAGTTCGACGTCACCTCGGGCGAGGCCCTGACCCCGCCGGCCTACGAGCCGGTGGAAACCTTCCCCGTTCAGGTGGAGGACGGCAAGGTCTACGTCGCCGACGATCGTTGGGACTAGGAAACTGGTGGGTCCGAGGGGGCGCGGAGCGGATGCCGCCGGGGCGGAGCCCGACCCCGGACCGAAGCTAAGGCCTTTTCCTCCGGGAAAAGGCCTTTCTTTTCAGGAGGTTTAGCCATGAGCGACTGGTGGCAGGTGGCCCGAATCGAGGACATCCCGCCGGGCTCGGTGGCCCGGGTGGAGGCCGATGATGTCCCCATGGCGGTGGTGAACCTGGGCGGGGAGCTCTACGCCCTGGCCAACCTCTGCACCCATATGGAGGCCGAGCTCCACGAAGGCGAGCTGGACCCCGACGGCGAGCTGGAGTGTCCCGTCCACGGGGCCCGCTTCGATGTACGCACCGGCGAGGCCCTGACGCCCCCGGCCTTCGAGGCCCTGGAGACCTATCCGGTCCAGGTGGCGGACGGCCTCGTCTACGTACGCCCCGACCCCGACGACTGACCCCCGCCCATGGTGGCCCCGGACCGCATCCAAGACCTCCGTCCGGGCCCGCCACGCCCCGGCCGCTACGTCCTCTACTGGATGCAGCAGGCCCAGCGCGCCTCCGACAACCCCGCCCTCGATCTGGCCGTCCACCGCGCCAACGAGCTGCACCTGCCGGTGGTGGTCGCCTTCGGCCTCACCGCGGACTACCCCGAGGCCAACCTGCGCCACTACACCTTCATGGTGCAGGGGCTGGCGGAGGTGGGCGCCCACCTCCGCCGACGGGGCATCGCTTTCCTCCCCTTCCACGACGCCCCGCCCCAGGCCGCCCTCCGGTTGGCGGAAGGGGCCGCCCTCCTGGTCTCCGACCGGGGCTACCTGCGCCACCAGCGGCAGTGGCGCCGGGAGGTGGCCGACCGCGCCCCCTGCCCGGTGGTGGAGGTGGAAACGGAGGTAGTGGTCCCGGTGGAGATCGCCTCCCCGAAGGCCGAGACGGCGGCCCGTACCCTGCGCCCCAGGATCGAGCGCCAGCGGAAGGAGTTCCTGGCGGAATGCCCCGCCGTGGACCCCAACCTCTCCGCCCGTCCCCTCGACCTCCGGGGCGACTTCGACCCGGAGGACGGCGAGGCCCTCCTCCGGGACCTGCCCCTGGACCGCTCGGTGGCGCCGGTCCCCGCCTTCCGGGGCGGTTACCGCGAGGCACGCCGCCGCCTGGACCGCTTCCTCCGGGAAGGGCTCCCGGGCTACGCCCGCCGCAGCAGCGACCCGGTGGCGGAGGCCACCTCCCACCTGTCCCCCTATCTCCATTTCGGTCAGATCGGCGTCGGGGAGGTGGCGCGGGCCGTCCAGGGGGCGGAAGCCCCCGCGAAGGACCGGGAGGCGTTCCTGGAGCAGCTCATCGTGCGCCGGGAGCTGTCCATGAACCACGTCTGGTACCGTCCCGACTACGACGCCTACACCTGCCTCCCCGACTGGGCCCGCCGCACCCTGGCCGAGCACGCGGACGACCCCCGCGACCCCTGCTATTCCCGGGAGCCCCTGGAGGCCGCGGAGACCGCCGACCCCTACTGGAACGCCGCCATGATCGACATGCGCACGCGGGGCTTCATGCCCAACTATATGCGCATGTACTGGGGCAAGAAGGTACTGGAATGGATGGCCGACCCCCAGACCGCCTTTGCCACCCTCCTGGCGCTGAACAACCGGTACTTCCTGGACGGGCGGGACCCGAACGCCTTCGCCAACGTGGCCTGGTGCTTCGGCCTGCACGACCGGGGGTGGCCGGAGCGGCCGGTTTTCGGCAAGGTACGCTACATGAACGCCCGCGGGCTGCGCCGCAAGTTCCCCATCGAGGACTATGTCCGGCGGGTATGGGACAACAGCGACCCGGAGACGCCATGAGCCCAGAGGTGCGCAAGAACGTCTCCCGCGGAGCCACCTGGATCCGCGGCCTGTACATGCTGCTGTTTGCCCTGATCTTCAACCTCGCCGAGCTGGTGCTGGCGGCGGTGGCCCTGTTCCAGTTCGCCGCCCACCTGCTCGCTGGGAAACCCAACACGCGGCTCCGGGACTTCGGGGCGAAGCTGGGCGCCTATCTGCAGGAGATCGCGGCCTTTCTGACCTACGCCAGCGAGGACCGGCCCTTCCCTTTCGCGCCCTGGCCGGGCGGCGGCGAGTCCCAGCCCGTCAGCGGGGACCACGGGGATGAGGCACCCGAGGAGAGCAGGGGGAAGGTCGGGGACGAGGGCGACGCGGGCGGCGGGGAGCCCAACGAGGCCGGGGTGCGCTGACCTTCGGCTACCCCCCGGAACGGAAAAGCCCCGGCTCGGAAAGCCGGGGCTTTTTGCTGGATCAACCCGCCCTTGGCGAGCTCTTTCCCGTCAAACGCCGTAATACGCCCGGTACCAGGCCACGAACCGTTCGATGCCCGTTTTCAGGGGCGTTTCCGGCGAAAAGCCCACCGCCTCCTGCAGGTCGGCCACGTCGGCGTAGGTGGCCGGCACGTCGCCGGGCTGCATGGGCAGGTAGTTCTTCGCCGCCTCCATACCCAGGGCGTCCTCCAGGGTGCCGATGAAGTCCATCAGCGAGACGGGGCTGTGGTTGCCGATGTTGTAGACCCGGTAGGGGACGTAGGAGCTGCCCGGGTCGGGGGCGTCGCCGGTCCAGTCGGGGTTGGCCGTGGCGACCTGGTCGGCGGTGCGCACCACACCTTCGACGATGTCATCGATATAGGTGAAGTCCCGCCGCATCTCGCCGTGGTTGTAGACGTCGATGGGCCGGCCCTCGAGGATGGCCTTGGTGAACATGAACAGGGCCATGTCCGGGCGCCCCCAGGGGCCGTAGACGGTGAAGAAGCGCAGCCCGGTCATGGGGGTGCCGTAGAGGTGGCAGTAGGTGTGGGCCATCAGCTCGTTGGCCTTCTTGGTGGCCGCGTACAGCGACACCGGATGGTCCACGTTGTGGTGCACCGAGAAGGGCATGGTGGTGTTGGCGCCGTACACCGAGCTGCTGGAGGCGAACACCAGGTGCTCGACGTCGTGGTGGCGGCACCCCTCCAGGATGTTGAGGAAGCCGGTGAGGTTGCTGTCGGCGTAGGCGTGGGGGTTCTCCAGGCTGTAGCGCACCCCGGCCTGCGCGGCGAGGTGGATCACCCGATCCGGCTGGTGGCGCGCGAAGACCTCGGCCACCGCCTCGCGGTCCTCCAGGGAGACGCGGGCCTCGGTGAAGCCGGGCTGGTCGCTGATGCGCCCCAGGCGGTCCTCCTTGAGGCGCACGTCGTAGTAGGGGTTGACGTTGTCCAGCCCCACCACTTCGTCGCCGCGCGCGAGCAGGCGCTCGGCGACGAAGTTGCCGATGAAGCCGGCGGTTCCGGTTACCAAGAAGCGCACGGGCCTAGCCCTCGCCCGCGGTGGTCTGGGGCCGGCCGATGGCCACGTGGGCCAGGCCGTGGGGGGCCAGGACGGCCGGGTCGTAGATGTTGCGGCCGTCGAAGATCACCGGGTCCCTCAGGGTGGCGGCGATGTGGTCGAAGTCGGGGCTGCGGAAGGGCTTCCACTCGGTGACCAGCACCAGGGCGTCGGCGCCCTCCAGGGCGGTGTAGCGGTCGTCCACAAGGGTGAGGTCAGCGCGCTCGCCGTAGATCCGCCGGCATTCGTCCATGGCCTCGGGGTCGTGGGCGCGCACGGTGGCGCCGCGTGCCCACAGCCCTTCCATGAGCCGGCGCGCGGGGGCCTCGCGCATGTCGTCGGTGTTGGGCTTGAAGGCCAGTCCCCACAGGGCGAAGGTCTTGCCGGTAAGGTCCTCGCCGTAGCGCGCCACGATCTTGCGCTCGAGCACGGTCTTCTGCTCGGCGTTCACCGCCTCCACGGCCTGCAGCATGCGCGCGGTGTAGCCGTGGTCGCGGGCGGTGCGCTCCAGGGCGGCCACGTCCTTGGGGAAGCAGGAGCCGCCGAAGCCGGCGCCGGGATAGATGAAGGAGAAGCCGATGCGGGGGTCGCTGCCGATACCCTGGCGCACCATCTCGACGTCGGCGCCCACCCGTTCGCAGAGGTTGGCCACCTCGTTCATGAAGCTGATCTTGGTGGCCAGCATGGCGTTGGCGGCGTACTTGGTCATCTCCGCGGAGCGCACGTCCATGGTGATGACGCGCTCGTGGTTGCGGTTGAAGGGGGCGTAGAGCTCGCGCAGCAGGGCCCCGGTGCGGACGTTGTCGCAGCCTAGGATGACGCGGTCGGGCTTCATGAAGTCCTCCACCGCCGCGCCTTCCTTGAGGAATTCGGGGTTGGAGACGACGTCGTATTCGAGGTCCTGGCCCCGCGCCGCCAGCTCCTCGCCCACCGCCGAGCGCACCTTGTCGGCGGTGCCCACCGGCACGGTGGATTTGTCGATGATCACGCGGTAGTCGTCCATGCGGGCGCCGATGCCCCGGGCCACGTCGAGCACGTAGCGCAGGTCCGCCGAGCCGTCCTCGTCGGGCGGCGTGCCCACGGCGATAAACTGGAACAAGCCGTGGTCCACGCAGGTGTCCATGTCCGTGGTGAACCGCAGCCGCCCGGCCGCCACGTTCTCGGCCACCAGGGGCTCCAGGCCCGGCTCGTAGATGGGCACCTCGCCGCGCTCCAGCGCCGCGATCTTGTCCGCGTCCACGTCCATGCACACCACGTCGTTGCCGGCCTCGGCCAGGCACGCCCCCGTCACCAGCCCCACATAGCCCGTGCCGACCACGGAAACCTTCATTCCAACCCCCGCGTTGCTTGCCTCGGATGCTCCGGGACGAACCCCCGGCTCGTCCATGAAAACCCTGATCGCCGCGCCGCCCCCTTGACCCCCCACCCGCCCGGTGCTAACGGGTGGAAAACGATCCCCGCGCGCCCGGGAGGAGACGGCCATGACCATGAGCCACCGAAGGCGGCGACTATACTTCATCCTTCCCGACGTTCAAATCACCCGGGACGTTGTCAACGAACTGCTTCTGGCCCGGGTGGATGAACGCCATCTGCATTGTCTGGCCCGGGAGGACCTCGACCTCGGGGACCTGCCCCAGGCGGACGTCTTCCAGCGCAGCGACATCATCCACGGCGCCGGTCTGGGGCTGGCCCTGGGCGGCGCCACCGGCGCCATCGCCGGGGTGGCCACCATCCTCTTCCAGCCCTCGGGCTGGGCACAGAGCGGCGGCCTGGTGCTGGCCATCGCCCTGGTGGGCGCCCTGGTCGGCATGTGGGCCTCGGGCATGATCGGCACTTCGGTGCCCAACTCCCGCCTGAAGGCCTTCCAGAAGGACCTCGACGCCGGACGGGTGCTGCTCATGGTGGACATCCCCGAGGACCGCGTGGAGGAGATCCGCGAGCTAGTCAAGAAGCACCACCCCGAGGCATCGGATCGCGGCACGGATCCGCATATCCCCGCGTTCCCCTGAGGCGCCGTCCAGGGGATCAGCCCTCCCCGGCCCCCGCCGGGGGCGACAGATCCTCCGGATTGTCCACGTCGCGCAGGATACCAGGATCCGTCACCGCGATCCGCTGGACCCACCCCGCATGGGCCTCCAGGACCCCGCGGGCGCCCCGGTCCCCGTCCAGCGCCGCCAGGGCGGCGCCGTGGTCCCGGGCGAAGCCCACCGGGTGACCCGCCCTGCCCCGATGGACGGGCCGCACCAGGGAGGCCCCGGCGCGCAGGCGCTCCGCCACCGCCGCCGCCGTTTCGCCGCGTACCCACGGCATGTCCCCCAGGGCGATCAGCCAGGCGTCCGCCTCCGGGATCGCGCGCACGCCGGCGGCCAGGCTCGCGCCCATGCCCCGCCCGCTTTCGGGAGCCAGCAGCACCCTGGCGCCCGCCCCGGCCAGAAGCTCCGCCACCCGCTCCTCGCCGGGACGCGCCACGGCCAGGACGTCGTCGGCCCCCGCGGCCAGCGCCTCGACGGCGGCCCGGGCCACGGGCCGGCCGTCCGGCAGGCGGGCCAGCAGCTTCTGACCGCCGAAACGGCGCCCGAGGCCGGCGGCCAGCAGGACCCCCTGGATCATGGCTGGGTGAGGCGCTCCTCCGCCGGGGACGGGGGCGCCGCGCGGTCCGGCTCGCCGCGCCCGTTGCGGATGGCGGTCATCTCCGCCAAGACCGAGACGGCGATCTCCGGCGGGGTCCGGCTGCCGATGGGCAGGCCCATGGGTCCCCGCAGCCGCTCGACGGCGGCCGGATCCAGGCCCAGCTCCGCCAGCCGGGCCCGCCGCCGATCGTTGTTGGCCCGCGAGCCCAGGGCGCCCACATAGAAGGCGGGGGAGGCCAGGGCCTCCAGCAAGGCCAGGTCGTCGAGCTTGGGATCATGGGTGGCGGCCACCACAGCGGCGTGGGGGTCCGGGCACCAGGCTGCCACGGCGTCGTCGGGCATGCGGGTGTCCAGGGCGACCCCGCGTCCGCTCCAGGCCTCGGCGTACTCCCGGCGGGGATCGCAGACCGTGACGGCGTAATCCAGGGCCAGGGCCATGTCGGCGAGATAGCCCGCCAGCTGCCCGGCGCCGATGACCATCAGACGCCAGCGCGGGCCGAAGGGCTTGGTCACCTCCTCCGCTCCCGCCACCAGGGCCGCCTCCCCTTCCCGGTCCGGACGCACCTCCACCTTGCCGGTCCCCCGGTGCACCGTCCGGCGGATGCGGGCCCCGGCGGCCAGGGCGCGGCCCACCGCCTCCAGCCCGCCGTCCCGGCCCGGCCCCAGAGGCTCCACCAGGAGCTCCAGCGTGCCGCCGCAGGGCAGGCCGAAGCGGGCCGCCTCCTCGCGGCGCACCCCGTAGCGCAGCGAGCCGGGCTCGTCCCCCGGCAGCCGGCCGGCCAGGGCCAGCTCCCGCAGGTCCTCCTCCACGCAGCCGCCCGAGACCGAGCCCTCCATGCGCCCGTCCTCCCGGAGGGCCAGGAGGGAGCCGGGGGGGCGCGGCGAGGAGCCCCAGGTGCCGACCACGGTCACCAGGAACAGCCGGTTACCGGATTCCAGCCAGCCGAGGGCCGCCTCGATGACGGCCTGATCCGTGCCGCGGGGTGGCTCGCCCGGACCCATGCGGATCCCCCCTCAGGCCGGCCGGAAGCCCGCGCGGGACAGCGGCAGGCGGCGCACCGGCTCGCCCTTCAGGGCAAAGATGGCGTTGGCCACGGCGGGGGCGATAGGGGGCGTCCCCGGCTCGCCCACCCCGCCCGGCTCCTCGTCGCTGTCCACGATGTGCACGTGGACCTCGGGCATCTGGTTCATGGTGAGGATGGGATAGCTGTCGAAGTTGGCCTGCTCCACCTGGCCCCGATCCACGGTGACGGCCTCGTGGAGGGCCGCGGAGAGCCCGTAGGCCACCCCGCTCTCCATCTGCTCGGTGATGATCTCCGGATTGACCGTCTGGCCGCAGTCGATGGCCACGTCCACGCGGTGCACCCGCACCTCCCGGTTGTCGCTCACCGAGACCTCGGCCACCTCGGCGCAGTAGCTGCCGAAGGAATGCACCACGGCGATGCCACGGGCGCGGCCCTCCGGGAGCTCGCCGCCCCAGCCGGCCTGCTCGGCGGCCCGTTCCAGGACGCCGAGGTGCCGGGGCTGGTCCTGCAGGAGCCGGCGGCGCAGCTCGTAGGGGTCCTCCCCCGCCGCCGCGGCCACCTCGTCGAAGAAGGCCTCGCGGATGAAGCCGTTCTGGGACGCGCCCACGGAGCGCCACCACCACAGCGGCACCGGGGTGTTGGACATGGCGTAGTCCACGTGGACGCTGGGCACCGCGTAGGGCACCTCCTTGGCCACCTCCACCGAGGAGGAGTCCACCCGCTGGCCCTCCTGGAGCATGTCGTTGTAGGCCATGATGGAGGGGCCGGCAATGCGGTGGCGCCAGCCGGTGACCTCCCCGGAGCCGTTGACGGCAGCGGCGAGGCGATTGTAGGTGGCCGGGCGGTAGCGGTCGTGGCGGGTGGTGTCCTCCCGGGTCCAGACCACCTTAACCGGGGCCCCGGCCTTCTTGGCCGTCTCCACCGCGTCCGCCACGAAGTCGGTGTGGGAGCGCCGACCGAAGCCGCCGCCCAGGAAGGTGGTGTGCACGTGCACGTTCTCCGGGTCCAGGCCGCTGATCTCCACCGCCACCTCCTGGGTGGAGGTCTGGTCCTGGGTGGGGGCCCACACCTCGCAGACGCCGTCGGCGATACGCGCCGTGCAGTTCATGGGCTCCATGCAGACGTGGGCCAGGAAGGGCACCTCGTACTCGGCCTCCAGACTCTGCGCCCCCTCCGCCAGGGCCTGCTCGATGTCTCCTTCCTCGCGAACGGCGGCGGCATCATCGGAATCCGCGGCCTCGCGGAACTGCCGCGCGATCTGGGCCGAGGTCAGGCCGGCGTGCTCCCCGTAGTCCCATTCCACCCGCAGGGCCTCCCGGCCCTTCTGGGCGGCCCAGAAACCCTCCGCCACCACGGCCACCCCGGCCTCGATCTCGAAGACGTCCTTCACGCCGGGCACCCGCTTGGCCGCCTCGCCATCGACGCGGGCCGGGCGTCCGCCGATCACCGGACAGCGCACCACCTGGGCGGTGAGCAGGCCGGGAAGCTTGACGTCCATGCCGAAGGTGGCGGAACCGTCCACCTTGGCGGCGCTGTCCAGCCGGTCCCGGGGCTGGCCGAGGAGGCGGAACTCCGAGGGCTCCTTGAGAAGGACCGCCTCGGGTACCTCTTGGCCTGCCGCCGCTTCGGCGAGATCGCCGTAGGTGGCCTCCCGCCCGCTCCCCGGGTGGCGCACCACCTGGTTGGCGGCCTCCAGGGAGCCTGGATCCACGTCCCATTCCCCGGCGGCCGCAGCCACCAGCATCGCGCGGGCGGCGGCACCCGCCTCGCGCAGGGGGCGCCAGGCGGCGCGCACGGCGGTGCTGCCGCCCGTGGCCTGGCGTCCCAGCAGGGCGTTGGTGTAGGCCTCGTCCGCCGGGGCGAATTCGGTCCGGATGCGGTCCCAGTCCGCTTCCAGCTCCTCGGCGACGAGCATGGGGATCGCGGTCATAACCCCCTGCCCCATCTCCGAGCGGTCGACGAGGACCGTGACCTGGTCGTCGCGATCGATACGGACCCAGGCGTTGGGCGCGAAGGCCTCCCCGCCGTCCGCCTCCTCCGCGGCGCGGGCGTTGCGCCCACCCACGGGGAGGCGGACGCCCAGCAGCAGCCCGCCGCCCACGGCGGCGCTGGCCTTGAGGAAGGAACGGCGCGTCGTCTTGACGGGGCTTCCGGGCATCAGCCTTGCTCCTGCATGTCCTGGGCAGCCATCCGGATGGCCTGGCGGATTCGCTGGTAGGTACCGCAGCGGCAGAGGTTCCCCTCCATGGCGGCGTTGATCTCGGCATCGGAGGGATCGGGGCTGCGCTCCAGCAGCGCCGCGGCGCTCATGAGCTGGCCGCTCTGGCAGAACCCGCACTGGGGCACGTTGGCCGCCACCCAGGCGCGCTGCAGGGGGTGGTCGCGGTTCTCGGACAGCCCCTCCACGGTGGTGACCTCCCGGCTTCCCACCTCGCTCACGGGGGTCACGCAGGCCCGCACCGGCTGGCCGTCCAGGTGGACGGTGCAGGCACCGCACTGGGCGATGCCGCAGCCGTACTTGGTCCCGGTCAGGTCCAGATTGTCACGCAGCACCCAGAGCAGGGGCGTGTCGGAGGGGACGTCCACCTCGCGGGCCTCGCCGTTCACCTTGAGGGAAACCGCCGTCATGGATATGCGCTCCTGTGTGGGAAGATAGGGGCCGAATCGGGAAGGCGTAACCCCCTTGGTAAAGCATCCCGGCGGGCGTGTGCAAGGCTTAACGGGGGAGCCGGCACCGGAGCGGGCCGGACAAGGGGAGCCAGACGATGGGGACGGGACCCGGCGGGTCGGGCCTGGGTCCCGCACGCTGGGCTGGGCCAGGCGGGCCTCGGTGCGGCGGCCGTGCCGCTGGCGGAAGAGCCTCAGTCCCGCTCCAGGACCTGCTCCCGGCCCTTGCCGTCCACGGTGACCATCTGCACGGGCCGCCGCCAGACGCGCTGGATGTACTCCAGGACCTTTTGCGCCCGATCCAGGTCCAGCCCCTTGCCGTCGGTCTGGTGGTCGTGCTGCAGCAGGAGGCCGCCGTCGGTGCCCATCTCCGAGACGTACACCCGCGGCGCGCCGTAGTTGAACTTGGGATGGAGGATGGCCTCGCGCAGGGCGTGGATGTCGCGGTCCTGGATGACGTACTGCTCCTCGCCGCCCCGCCCGCGCCGGGTGGTGTAGGAGAACAGCTGCAGCTCCTCGGCCAGATCCTCGTCCAGCCAGTTGCGGACGAAGCTGAAGTCGTCCTCCTCCGCCCGCAGCTGTAGGGCCGTCTCCAGGCCGTGCTCGGCGATGATCCGCTCCCACATGTGGAAGCCCAGGTGGTAGGGGTTCACGGACAGGGAAACGGATTTCTCGCCGGCGTAGGGGCGCACTACGTCGGAATGGGCCTTGATGGCGTCGAGGTAGAGCTGCTGCGGCAGGAAGTCGGCCTCGCGCAGCAGGCGGGCGTGCCAGTAGGAGGCCCAGCCCTCGTTCATGATCTGGCAGGCGAACACCGGGTAGAAGTAGAAGGACTCCTCCCGCACCGACAGGAAGATGTCCTGCTCCCAGCCCTCCAGGTCCGGGGCGTAGTGGGCGATGAACCAGAGCAGGTCGTACTCCGGACGCGGCGGTATGGGGGCCCGCACGGAGCCGCCGCCCCCTTCGGTGTCCAGCTCCTCCGCCTCGCCCGGCAGCTCGCCGAAGCGGCCCTGGAAGCCGCTCTTGCTCCCGGTCTCCTCCCCGCGCCGGCGCTCCATGCGCTCCGGGAAGCCGGGGCGATTGATGGGGAAGTTGATGTCGATGTTCTGCTCCAGGGCGAGGGCCGCGTCGAGCACCGCCTCCACCCGCTTCTGGCCGTACTCGTCGATGGCCCCGTCGATGCGGTGGGCGCGCTCGGCCGCCTGCTCCACGATGTGGTAGCCCACCTGGGACTGCATGCGGGCGAACAGCTCGTTGTTCTTGGAAAAGTCGGCGTGCCCGAGCACGTGGGCGGTAACCAGGGTGTTCTCGGGCAGGGAGTTGTTGTTCACCAGGTAGGCCCGGTTGGGGTTGCCCGGGAACACCACCTCGAAGATGCGGGAGCCGCCCATGCGGTGCTGGATGTACTGATAGATGTAGCGCACCCCGAAGGACCAGTGGGGCATGCGCACGGGCAGGCCGTACACCGCCACCTCCATCATGAACGACGGCGGCACCACCTCGAAGTCCACGGGGTAGAAGTCCAGGCCCTGAGACTGGGCCAGCTCTTCCAGTTTGGGCGTATATTCGACTAGTTCGGCGTTGCTCATGGGACTCTTGGGACCGAATGGCACGTGTGTTTCCTCCTCGTCCCGCCCGTGTCGGGCCTTGCGCCCAGGCGGTGCCGCCGCGCGGCGGCGTCCGCCCCGGTTCCCGGTTCGGCTCAGGCTACCTCCTCCGCCTGGTGGCGGAAGAACTCCCGGATGGCGTCCCAGATATCCCCCTCTTCGTGGACGGTGTAGCTGCCCACCGGGTAGTCCCGGGCGGCCAGGGCCTTGAACAGGCGGCCCATCTCCGACTTCGAGGACTCCAGGGGGTTCTGGGGCGTCTCGACGAAGCCCATGAAGTTCACCAGGCCGCCGAGCTCCGCCAGCAGGGCCTCGGCGCTGCGCCGATCGTCCCCGAAGTTATCCCCGTCGGAGGCGTAGAACAGGTACTGGTTGTACTGCCCCGGATCGTAGCGGTCGCTGAAGATGTCCAGGGCCAGGCGGAAGCCGCTGGAAGCCACCGTGCCGCCGGTGGCCGACACCTGGAAGAACTCCTCCTCGGAGAACTCCCAGGCCTGGTTGGTGTGGGCGATGAACACCGCCTCCACGTCGCGGTACTGCCGGCGCAGCCCCTGCATGGCCCAGAAGAAGAAGGACTTGGCCAGCTTGCGCCGGGTCTCGTCCATGGAGGCGGAGACGTCCAGCAGGAAGCACACCACGGCGTTGGTGGCGGGCCGCTTGCGCCGGGCGAGCTGGCGGAAGCGCAGGTCCTCGTTGGAGAAGGGCGTGGGCTCCTCCTGCACCGAGCGGCGCTTGATGGCCTCCTTCACCGTGCGCCGGCGATCGAGGCGCGCCCGCGGTCCGCGCTTGTCCCAGCCCTCCTGAATCAGGTCCTCGTCGGTGAGGGCGTCGGTGGTCTTGGGCTGGAGGTCGGGCAGGGCCAGCTCCTCCCAGATCCAGTCGACGATGTCGTCCACCTTGAGCTCCAGGACGAAGCGCAGCTCGCCGCCGCCGCTGCCGCCCTCCGTGCCGCCCTCGCCCTCGTCGGGCTTGGCCCGGCGCAGGACATCGCCCGGCTGACCGTCCCCCTGACCCGCCTGGGGCTCGCCGCCGTCCTGGTCGTCGCGCAGGCGGAACCGGTAGTGCTCCAGAAAACGTACCGGGACCTGGACGGTCCGGTCGGAGGGCCGGGACAGCACGTCGGAGCCGGAGATCAGGTTGGGCAGCTCCTCCTTGACGGTCTCCCGCACCTTCTCGTTGTGCCGCAGCCAGTCCCGGGAGCCGCGGGAGAACAGGTCGTACCAGCGGTTCTCCATGGCCATCCGGGATGGGGCTCTATATTCCGTGCGCTCGCTCATGACTCTCCTCATGGTTTCCGCCCGGGCCGGACCGGCGGGCCGGCCATCCCGGGGGTTAGACCACGCCGCGGGAAGGGTGATCTCGGCGCGCTCCCCTTTCTTCCCACCCTAGACCCTCGACGCGCGGGCGGTCTGCCCCCGGTCGACAAAAAAAGCCGGCCCCTGGGGGACCGGCTCGCTGGCGCCCGGACGGGAATGGGGATCGCCCAATGGCCCGCTCACTCCTGGGAGAGGAGCGTGGTGACGTAGTTGAGGGCCTCCCGGGCGGAATGGGGGTTGTAGCCGTACTCGGCCACCAGCCGGTCCTCCACCGCGGAGATCTTCTGCTGGGCCTCCTCGTCGGGCCGGGCGCTGGAGGTGACCAGCCGCAGCACGTCGCGGCGCTCCTCGAACAGGTACTGCTCGATGGCGTCGTGGAGCCGGGCGTGGCTGTCCAGGGTGAACCGCTCCCCGCGCTTGTAGGCCCCCATGGCCTTGCGCACCACCTCCTGGCGGAAGGACTGCTTGCCCGAGTCGGAGATGGAGATCTTCTCCTCCACCGAGCGCAGGAAGCGCTCGTCGGGCTCCCGGTCCTCGCCGGTGATGGGGTCGGTCACCTTGCGGTTGTCGAGCACCGCCTCCACCTCGTCGAGGTACTTGTCGAGCAGCTCCTGGGCCTCGTCCTCGAAGGAGACGAACAGCGCCTTGTGCACGTCCTCCTTGACCCACCGGTTGTAGAAGTCCTTGCGCACCGTGACCAGGAAGTCCACCCAGTTCTTCTTCTGCTTGGAATCCATGCGGGCGTCGGACTCGATGGTGTCCTTGAGGGCCAGGAGCACGTCCATGGAGGTGAGGCTCTTCTTCTCGGAGCGGGAGATGGCCCCCGCCAGGGCGTTGACCACGAACCGCGGGCTGACGCCCTCGAGGCCCTCCTCCGGATGCTCGGCCTTGATGCGGTCCACCTCGGACTGCGAGGTGCCCTCCACGTCCTCGCCGGCGTACAGCCGCACCTTCTTGGAGAGGTCCAGGTCCTCCCGCTCCGAGGGGTGCAGCCGGGTCAGGACCGCGAACACCGCCGCCACGTTCAGGGCGTGGGGATCGAGGTGCACCTCCTGGAAGGTGGGGGTGGCGGAGATCAGCTTCTCGTAAATGCGCGCCTCGTCGTGGTAGCGCAGGGTGTAGGGCACCTGCACGATCACCATGCGGTCCAGAAGCGCCTCGTTCTCCTTCTCCTGCAGGAACTTGCGGAACTCCGCCAGGTTGGTGTGGGCGACAATGGTCTCGTCGAGGTAGATGAGCGGGAAGCGGGAGACCTTGACGTTCTTCTCCTGGGTCAGGGTGAGCAGGAGGTAGAGGAACTCCCGCTTCACCTTGAGGATCTCGATCATCTCCAGCATGCCGCGGGACGCGGCGTACACCGCCCCCGACCAGGACCAGGCGCGGGGATCGCCCTCGTCGCCGTACTCGGCCACCTTGGACAGGTCCACGGAGCCCACCAGGTCGGCGATGTCGGCGGTGGTGGGGTCGTGGGGCGCGTAGGTGCCCACGCCGGTGCGCCCGGCCTCGTTGATGAAGATGCGCTCCACCGGCATCTTCATGAGGTCGCCGTCGAACTCCTCCTCCAGCCGGGTGCGGCAATAGGGGCAGATGTCGCCGTTGATCTCCACGCCGTAGGTCTCGCGGAACTCGGCCCGCTTGGTCTGCGGCACTAGGTGCAGGGGCGACTCGTGCACCGGACAGCCCTGGATGGCGTAGAGGGCGCCCGCATCGGTGTGGCTGTACTCCTCCAGCCCGCGCTTGAGCAGGATCACCAGGGAAGATTTGCCGCCGGAGGGCGGCCCGAGCAGGAGCAGCAGGCGCCGCCCCACCTCGGAGCCCTCGCTGGCGGCCTTGAAGTAGTTGGCCACCCGTTCCAGCGCCTCGTCGACGCCGAACAGGTCGTTGGCGAACAGGTTGTAGCGGGTGACGTGGTCCCCCTCGTCCGAGGTCTCGGAGCCGTACCACTGAATCATGTCCCACATGTACTGATGGCTGGTACGGGTCATGCCCACCGGGTCCGTGGGCAGCACGTCCTGGAGGAATTCCCCGAGGGTCCCTTCCCAGTGGCGTGCCTTATGCTCCTGGGTGAAGCTCACCAGGGAGTCCAGAAAGCGGTTCTGCTTTTCCGAATCCTGCTTGCCGCCGTTACCTGCCATGCGACCCTCCTTGGGCTCAACGCGGCCATTCCCTTGCTACCCGTTTAGAGTCGCAGCCCCGTGCCTCCGTTCAACATCCAGGGGCGAGACGGAAGCCCGAAGACGCGCCTCCGCGGGAGCGCGGTAGCGGGTCGGGGCAAGCCACCCGGGTCCGGATGCCTTGCATCCCCCTGTTCCGTTTTTAAACCACTTCGGGGGCCCGTTAAAGGGCCTTCGCCGCCGCTAGCGGGAAACGTGACTCCAGGAACTCCCCGGAACACGGGCCCCTATACGATTGTAGGCATTCACCTACCCGGGAGGGAGTAGGGGATCCCCCCAACCCTCATAGGGCCGGACAGGAGGGGCTCCACCAACGGTGATTTTTCCGTAGTGCATGAAAAGGCCCGGCGGCTCGTCACCGAGCCGCCGGGCCTCTGGTACGCCTCCAGGTCCGGCGCGGATTCGCCTAGCGCAGATACCCCGCCTTCTCCAGGTGCAGGAGCACCTCCTGCGCCGCCTCCATGGGCGTGAGGTCGCTGGTGTCGATGGCCACCTCGGGGTCCACGGGCTCCTCGTAGGGGTCGTCGATGCCGGTGAACTCCTTGATCTGTCCGGCCCGCGCCTTGGCGTAGAGGCCCTTGCGGTCGCGGGCCTCGCACACCTCCAGGGGCGTTTTCACGTGCACCTCGATGAAGCCGCCGTAGCCCTCGATGAGCTCCCGGTTCTCCTCCCGGACGTGGCGGTAGGGGGCGATGGGCGCGCAGATGGCGATGCCGCCGTTCTTGGTGATCTCGCTGGCGACGAAGCCGATGCGCCGCACGTTCAGGTTGCGGTGCTCGCGGGAGAAGCCCAGCTCGCTGGACAGGTGCTGGCGCACGATGTCGCCGTCGAGCAGGGTGACCGGGCGGCCGCCGATCTCGCGGAAGCGCGCCAGCAGGACGTTGGCCACGGTGGATTTTCCGGAGCCCGACAGGCCGGTGAAGAAGATGGTCAGGCCTTGCTTGTGCTTGGGCGGATGGGAGCGGCGCAGCTCGGCCACCACGTTGGGGTAGGAGAACCATTCGGGGATCTCCAAACCCTCCTTGAGGCGGCGGCGCACTTCGGTGCCGGAGAGCTTCTTGACGGTGGCGTCGGCCGGGACCTCGTCCACGGGGAGGTACTCGGCGCGCTCCTCCACGTAGGCCATCTCCTTGAAGGGCACCATGCGGATGCCGAGCTCTTCCTCGTACTCGGCCACCAGCTCCTGGGCGTCGTAGGGGCCGTAGAAGTCCTCGTCGTCGCCGTTCTTGCCGGGGCCGGCGTGGTCGCGCCCGACGATGAAGTGGGTGCAGCCGTAGTTCTTGCGGATGAGGGCGTGCCACAGGGCCTCGCGCGGGCCGCCCATGCGCATGGCCAGGGGCAGCAGGGCCAGGGTCATCATCTTGTCGGGGTAGTGCTCGGCGAGGGCCTGGTAGCAGCGCACCCGGGTGAAGTGGTCGATGTCGCCGGGCTTGGTCATGCCCACCACGGGGTGGATGAGCAGGCCGGCCTCCTGCTCGCTGGCGGCGCGCAGGGTGAGCTCCTGGTGGGCCCGGTGCATGGGGTTGCGGGTCTGGAAGGCCACCACCCGCCGCCAGCCGCGCTTGGCGAACTCGGTGCGCAGCTCGGCGGGGGTCAGCCGCAGCTCGGTGAAGTCGTAGTGCAGCGGCAGCTGCAGGCCTTCCACCCGGCCGGCGAGGTAGACAGGGCCGGAGCGGTCGAGCAGGTAGGCCACGCCGGGGTGGTGACGGTCGGAGGTGCCGAACACCGCCTCGGCCTCGCGTTCCTTGTCCGGGCGGTAGGTCTCCTCGAGGTGGAGCACGGCGAGCATGAAGCCCTCGGGGTCGCGCAGCGCCACCGGCTGCCCCGGCTCCAGTCCCGCCGCCGTGTCCTCGGCGACGTCCAGGGTGATGGGCATGGGCCACACCGTGCCATCGCTCAGGCGGCATTTCTCCAGCACGCCGTGGTAGTCCTCCTCGCCGAGGAAGCCCGTCAGCGGCGAGAACCCCCCGTTCAGGAGCAGCTCCAGATCGCACAGCTGGCGATCGGACAGGGTCACCGAGGGGTAGTCGATGGAGGCCGCCTTCAGCTCCTCCGCCCGCTCGTCATCCACCTGCAAGTCACACAGCACCCCCCCATGGGGCTCGATCAAGTGATCCATAAAGTCCTCTGATAAACCAATGACAGACGAATTGCATTAGTAACCGGAAGGGATCCTGTCCCCTGGAGGCCCTCCTCAGTCCATGCCCGGAAGGGCCTTATTGTCCATCCTTGTCAACCGCTCGCGGAGGAACGTCTCCAGCTCCTCGCCGAACTCGGCGTGACGCAGGCCCAGTTCCACCTGGGCCTTGAGGTAACCGGCCTTCGAGCCGCAATCGAACCGGACCCCCTGGAAGGGGAAGGCGTGCAGGGACTCCCCGTATTCGGTGATCAGCGCCTGGAGGGCGTCGGTGAGCTGGATCTCCCCACCCGCCCCGCGCTCGGCGCGGCCCAGCGGCTCGAAGACCGTTGGGCTCAGGATGTAGCGCCCGATGACGCCGAGGTTGCTGGGGGCCACCGCGGGATCCGGCTTCTCTACCAGGCCACGCACCGGATAGCTCGCGCTGTCCTGGACGTCCGTATCCACCACCCCGTAGGACTTCACCGCCTGCGGGTCCACGGGCTCCACGGCCACTTGGCTGCTGCCCCCGGTGGCCTCGTAGGCCTCCTTCATCTGGGCGATGGCGCCTGGCTCGGCGTCGATCAGGTCGTCCGGCAGGAGGACGGCGAAGGGCTCGTCGCCGATCACGTGGCGGGCGCACCAAACGGCGTGGCCCAGGCCCAGGGGCTGCTTCTGCCGCACGTAGGTAACGTCCGCCATATCCGACACCTCGCGGTACACCTGGGCGAGGTGCTCCTTGCCCTGCTCCAGCAGGAGCGTCTCCAGGCCGTTCTGGTGGTCGAAATGGTCCTCGATGGAGCGCTTGCCCCGCCCGGTGACGAAGACCACCTGGTCGATCCCCGCCGCCACCGCCTCCTCCACGGCGTACTGGATGAGCGGCTTGTCCACCACCGGGAGCATTTCCTTGGCCATGGCCTTGGTGGCGGGCAGGAACCGGGTCCCCATGCCCGCCACGGGGAAAACGGCCTTGCGGATGGTCCGCATCGCGGCCCTCCTCGTTGGTACGCTTGCCTCAGGATCCGCCCCCCGTCCGGACCCCCCTATCTGCATGAAACTTGCCTAGGCTCGGACAAACCCTCTAATGGTGCCTGCCCGAACGCCCCCGCACAAACGCCGGCCCTCCGGGAACCCCTCCGGCGCGCCGACGTCCGAGCTATTGCGACTCCACCTTTTATGGCCCACCTGTAGCCCATATCTCCGGCGAAGGCAACGCGGACCCGAGGGAGGCCTATTTATCATAATTTGCTAATATTTCGGAATCGCCTTTTCGACCCGACCCTGGAGGGATCATCCATGCCGGAGACCGTTCTCGATGTGGACAGCCAGGACTTCCAGAGCCAAGTCATCGAGCGCTCCCATGAGGTCCCCGTGGTGGTGGACTTCTGGGCCGCGTGGTGCGGGCCGTGCCAGGCCCTGGGTCCGGCCCTGGAGCGTGTCGCGGAGGAATACGGCGGGCGCTTCCGGCTCGCCAAGGTGGACGTGGACCGGAACCAGGAGCTGGCCGGGCGGCATGGTGTCCGAGGCATTCCCGCGGTCAAGGCCTTCGTGGACGGCGAGGTGGCGGACGGGTTCACCGGCGCCCTGCCCGAGCCCCAAATCCGCCGCTTCATCGACGGCCTGATCCCTTCCGAGTCCGACAAGGCCGTGGCCGAGGCCCGCGACCTCCTGGACCAGGGCGAAACCGACCGCGCCGAGGATATCCTGGCGGAGGTGCTCGAGACGGAGCCGGACCATTCCCGGGCCCTCCTGACGCAGGCCCGCCTGCGGCTGCTCCAGAACCGCACGGAGGAGGCCGAGGCCATCCTCGGGCGCCTGCCGGTCTCCTACGCCGGTGACCCCGAGGTCAAGGGCCTACGCACCACCATCGGCTTCTCCCGGATTGCCGCCGAGGCCGGCTCAGAGGAGGAGGCCCGGAGCGCCCTGGAGCAGGATCCCGACGACCTGGATGCCCGCTACCGCCTTGCCGCCTACCGGGTGATGGCCGAGGACTACCGCTCCGCCTTCGAGCACCTGCTGGAGATCGTCCGCCACGACCGGGGATACCGGGAGGACACGGGACGCCAGCGGATGCTGGAGCTGTTCGAGATGCTTGGCAACCGCGACCCCCTGGTCAGCGAGTTCCGCAAGCGCCTCAGCCGCGAGCTCTTCTAGGGGAAAACCCCTACAACAATAATGGTCTTCATGCTAGGGTCGGGCTGTCCCTCTAGCCCCGTTCCCAGCTGGAGACCGATTCCCATGCAGCACACGTGCTCACGCTTTGCCCTGTTGCTCGTCTTGGCCGTCACCCTTCCCCCGGCCGCCCTTGCCGAGGGTGGCAATGGTCTGTCCGGGAAGACGGTCTACGAGACCCGCTGCCTGCTGTGCCACCCCAACTCCCCCGATGCGGAGGATGCCCCCCGCTACAAGGCGCGCAATGACGCTGTGCCCCTCTGGACCCTGTACCGGGATTCCGAGGGCTGGCAGGAATCCCAGATCGGCCTGGGGAAATGGAGCGACGAGCGGATTCGGGAATTCATCCGCTACCCCAAGGGCATGAAGCCGGACACCAGCATGGTGCAGATCCCCTTGAAGGAAGCCGAACTGGAGGGAGTGGTGGCCTATATCAAGGAGTTGGGTCGGCGCCACAACAGCGAGTGAGGCCCCGGAGGGGGATACCGGCCTAGACGTAGAACCGCTCGAGCAGGGGGGCCAGCTCCGCCACCGAGAGCTGCCCCGGGGCGGTAGCCTCCTCGATATGGGCGTAGCAGGCCCCGCTGCCAAAGGCTCCGTTCATGAGGCGCGACAGGCTGCCGGCGGCCCCCACGGCCATGGTGATCAGGGGGAAGCTCCGGCTCCGGCTCCGCGTCCAGCAGGCTAGGTCCGCCATTTCCCCCGGGTCCGCCACCCGCACCGCCGCCTTGAACCGGTCGGCGCCCTTGGCCTGGGCCTCCAGGGCCAGGACCTCCAGCCACCCCACCCCCGGGAATCCCTCGAAATCGTGGAAGGAGGCGATCACCTCGGTGCCTGCCGGGCCATTGGCCACGGTCCACTCCAGGAGCCGGGGGGAATCGCGGAGCTCCACGTCCACCGCCGCGGGAGCAATCTCCGCCCAGAGCGCGTCCAGCAGCGCACTACGCTCCCCCGCCTGCCACTGCCGCATCCCCCCCTCTCCGGGGCTGCGCGGGGTCACCAGCAGGGGCCGACCCCATCCGGCCACCTCCCGGCATAGCGCCACCGCGGTGTCCGCCTCGCCCTCCACCGCGTCCAGGCGGACCTCTACCATATCCGCGGGGGCAACCCGCGCGGTGCCGTCGCTGGGCAGGGCGGCCGCGTTCGGATAGGCCAGGGAGGCAATCAGACTGGGCCGGGACATGTTCCCTCCGGATCGTGGACAACCAACAGCAAAAGGCCGCGCCCGGGGCGCGGCCTTGAGGCCATAGCGTATCGCGGGGCGCTCAGTCCCCTACCGTCACCCCTTCCTGCAGGCTTTCGAGGGTCTTGGCCCCGATTCCGTTCACCTCTTCCAGCTCGGCCACGGAGTCGAAACCGTCATTGTCCTCGCGGTAGGTCACGATGCGCTCGGCCAGCACCTCGCCAACACCGTTCAGGGCGGTGAGCTCCTCGGCGTTGGCCTCGTTGATGTCCAGCGGCTCGGCGGCCTGACCGGCCACGGGCAGGCAGGCGGCGAGGCCGAGGACAAGTGCAATCAGATGCTGGCGCATGACAAATCCCCTTTGTGGAAAGAATTGTCATTCTTTTGCCAGACACCTGTTCTTGCTGTCAATAAAAAATCAACCCTCCGTTTGGGCTCACCCCTCCAGGATCACCGTGGCCAGGGCGTAGTCTCCCTCGTCGGACAGGCTCAGGTGGGACCGCAGCACCCCGAGGTGCCGGCCATGGTCCGCCGCCCTGCCATGCAGGTGCAGCTCCGGGGGGCGCCCCGGGGCCCGGCGCACCTCCAGGTCGCGGAAGCGGACCCCCTGGTGGATCCCCGTTCCCAGCGCCTTGGCCGCCGCCTCCTTGGCGGCGAAGCGGGAGGCCACGTAGAGGCCCAGGTCCTTGCGCTCCCCGGCGGCTTGGCGCTCTTCCTCCGTGAACAGCCGCCGGAGCAAACGGTCCCCGTTGCGCTCCAGGGCCCGACGGATGCGCCGGACGTCCACCAGGTCGTTGCCCATCCCCAGGATCACCGCGAAGTTCCCGGTCAGGTTCCGTGGGAGGGGGCCGCTTCCCGCATCAGGCGCTTCATCTCCCGCACCGCCTGGCCCAGCCCGTCGAAGATGGCCCGCGCGACGATGGCGTGGCCGATGTTCAGCTCCCGCACCCCGGACAGGGCAGCGATGGGCTCCACGTTGACGTAGTCCAGGCCGTGCCCGGCGTGCACGCGGAGGCCCAGCCCGTGGGCCCGGGCCACGGCGGCCTCGATGCGCTCCAACTCCCGCTCGCGCTCTTCCCGTGTCGCCGCGTTGGCGTAGGCGCCGGTGTGCAGCTCCACCACCGGGGCACCGGCCTTGGCGGCCGCCTCCAGCTGGGCGGGATCCGGGTCGACGAACAGCGAGACCCGCACCCCCGCCCGCGCCAGCCGCTCGCAGGCCCATTGCGCGGCGCTCACCTGGGAGGCCACGTCCAGGCCCCCCTCGGTGGTGAGCTCCGCCCGCCGCTCCGGCACCAGGCAGCAATCGGCCGGACGCACGTCCTCGGCAATGGCCACCATCTCCTCGGTCATGGCCATCTCGAGATTGAGCTTGGTCTGCACCGTCTCCGCCAGGTAGCGGATGTCCCGCTCCTGGATATGCCGCCGGTCCTCGCGGAGATGCGCCGTAATGCCGTCCGCCCCGGCCCGCTCCGCCTCCAGGGCCGCATGGAGCGGCTCCGGGTAGGAGGTCAGGCGGGCCTGGCGGAGGGTGGCGACGTGGTCGATATTGACACCGAGCTCGATCATCGCGGCGGTTCCGTGTGCGCTCTGGTCGTGCATGGGAGATGGGGGGAAGTCATTCGGAAGGGTAACACATGCGCCCACTCAGGACCGGCCGCCCTTGCGGCGCAAGCTTTGGAGGAGGGCCCGGCTTTCCAGGGGACGGGGGCCCAGGTACGGGCCGAGGACCGCCCGCATCAGGTCGCGGGCCCGGCGGCGGTCTTCCGGGGCGGGATCCCCCTCGGCCCCGGCCAGGAACCGCACCGCCCGACCGGGGAAGGCCGACTCGGCGGGGCTGCAGGAACCGCACAGGAGGCCGCGCTCCGCCTCCCAGGCGTAGCGCTCCGCGGCCTCCACCGGCGCCCCGCAGCCCGCGCAGCGCTCCCAGTCGGGGGCAACCCCCAGGTCCTCGACCAGGCAGCGCTCGAGGCGACGGAGCGGAACATCCCGTTCTCCGCCCGCCAGGGCGGCCAGGGCGTGCTCGTAGACCCCGAACACCCGGGGATAAGGGTCGAAGCGGGGGCACAGGCGGACCAGCAGCTCGTTCAGGTACAGGCCGAGGTACAGGGCCTCGCCCCGCAGGGCGGCGGCCGGCCCGGCCGCCTCCGCCCCCGCCAGGTTGCGGAGCTCGCCGCGCCCCGTCCAAGCGACTTCCAGGGGGCGGAAGGGCTCCAGGACCGGTCCCCCCTTGCGCGGTTTGCGTCCGCCCCGGGCCACCACCCCCACCCGGCCGTCGCGCTCGGAGAACAGCTCCACCAGGAGGCTGGTCTCGCGGTAGGGGCGCCGGTGGAGTACGTAGGCGTTCTGCGGTGCGGAGGCGGTCACGGTGCTCGCCTTGGATGAGGGAGGTTCGGCCCCGGAGGTAGGGCTCAGCCCTCGTAGCCCAGCTCGCGCAGGGCCCGGTCGTCCCCGGTCCACCCTTCGCGGACGCGTACGAACAGCTCCAGATGGACGCGGGCCTCCAGGAGGTGCTCGATGGCCAGCCGCGCCTGGGTGCCGATGGCCTTGATGCGCCGGCCCTGGCGGCCCAGGACGATGGCCTTCTGCCCCTCCCGCTCCACCAGGATGTTGGCGTTGATGCGTACCAGGCCCTCTTCCTCCTGGAAGTGCTCCACCTGGACCTCGGTGGCGTAGGGCACCTCCTCGCCGAGCTGATGGAACACCTGCTCGCGGATGAGCTCGGCGCACAGGAAGCGCAGGCTGCGGTCCGTGATCTGGTCCTCCGGGAACAGGGGCGGGCCCTCCGGAAGGCGCACCTCCAGCTCGCCCAGGAGGGAATCCAGGTTGTCCCCCTTCTCCGCGGACAGGGGGACCAGGGCGGCGAAGGGGAAGCGGCCCTGCAGCTCCTCCAGATAGGGCAGCAGCTTCTCGCGGGGGGACACCCGGTCCACCTTGTTGACCACGGCGATCACCGGGGTGCCCACCTCCCCCAGCCGCTCCAGGATGGCCGCGTCCCCCTCCGTCCACTTCAGGGCCTCCACCACGAAGACCACCGCGTCCACCCCCTCCAGGGCGCTCAGGGCGGCCTGGACCATGTACTGGTTGATCTTCTTTTTGGACTGGTGGATGCCGGGGGTGTCCACGAAGACCATCTGATGGTCCCCGGTGGTATGCACCCCCAGGAGGCGATGGCGGGTGGTCTGGGGCCGCCGGGAGACAATGGACACCTTCTCCCCAAGGACGGCGTTCATCAGGGTGGACTTGCCCACGTTGGGTCGGCCCACCAGGGCTACCATGCCGCTGCGGAACTCCGCCTTCTCAGTCATCCTCGACACCTATGCAGGCCAGCATGCGCTGGGCCGCCTCCTGCTCGGCGCGCCGCTTGCTGCTGCCCTCGCCTCGCACGGGATCGTAGCCCACCACCGTGCATTCAATGTAGAACAGGCGCTGGTGGTCGGCGCCCACCGCCTCCACCAGCTGGTACTCGGGGAGGGGCTGCCCCTGGCTCTGCAGGTGCTCCTGCAGCCGCGTCTTGGGGTCCTTGTTCACGGAGCGGGGATCCAGATCCGCTATTCGCCCCTCCCACAGGCGGTGGATCACCCCCTGCATGGCCTCCACCCCCCCGTCCAGAAGCACCGCGCCCAGCAGGGCTTCCACGCTGTCCGCCAGGATGGACTCCCGCCGGTGGCCGCCGGCCTTGCGCTCGCCGGGACCGAGGTAGACCAGCTTGCCCAGCTCCAGCTCCTCGGCGATCTCAGCCAGGGCCTCGGTGCACACCAGCCGGGCCCGCAGGCGCGACAGCACCCCTTCCCGCTCCTGCGGGAACCGCTCGTACAGCCAGCTCGCCACGGTGAAGTTCAGGGCGGCATCCCCCAGGAACTCCTGCCGCTCGTTGTTCTGGGGCCCCGCCGAACGATGGGTCAGGGCCCGACGGAGCAGGTCGGGGTCCTGGAAGGAGTAGCCGATTCGCGCCTGTAAGGTCGCCTCATCCACCCTCGGTTGCCTCCGGGCTAAAGGTGAACACCACTTGAATCGTTGAGGACAGGGGAACCGCTACCTGATACTCCGCGAACACCCGGTATTGTCCGGTCGGCTTTTTCTCCACCTGGATCTCCGAGCGTTCCAGGCGGTCCACGTCCTCGAACTCGAGCTTGTCGACCACCTCCCGCCGCAGCTCGCCGCGGGATTCGTAGAGCGAGCCCTTCTGGACCTGTTCCTGGAAGACCTGGCTGATGGCCCAGTACTCGTAGTACAGCGGGAAGACCCGCGCCCCGAGCCACGCCACCACGCCCACGAAGGCCAGCCAGAACAGTACGCTCCACACGCCAAAGCCGCTCTGCGCGCGCCAAGTCGTCATTGTTTCCCCCCTTTGCTTGCTTGCTGTGCGCCACCGCCGGGCACTAGTCGACCCATTCCCCCAGACGGCCCCAGCGCGGGGCATTCGCCCGCCCGTCCCAGGACCACCAGACCATGAACGCCTCGCCGAGGATGTTGCGCTCCGGGACCGTGCCCCAATAGCGGCTGTCGTTGCTATTGTCCCGGTTGTCCCCCATCACGAAATACCGGCCTTCCGGAACCTGGATGGGGTCGTTGATGCTGCGCCCCTGGCGGTTCTCGGTATAGAGCACATGGTAGCGGTGCTCTTCGGTGCGCTCCTCGAAGCGCTCCGCGTACACCGTGCCCCCGCGCGGCTCCCGATAGGTGAAGCGGCCGTCCGCGGAGCGGGGCACGGGCTTGCCGTTGACCATCAGGGTGTCGTCCCGGAACGCCAGCCGGTCCCCGGGAACGGCGACGATGCGCTTGATGTAGTCCACGCTCCGATCCTCGGGGAACTGGAAGACGATCACGTCCCCGCGCTCGGGAGGGCTGCCGTCGGTAAGCTTGTAGCCCACCAGGGGCACCCGCAAGCCATATTCGAACTTGTTCACCAGGATGAAGTCGCCGATCCGCAGGGTGGGCAGCATGGACCCCGAGGGGATCTTGAAGGGCTCCACTACGAAGGAGCGGATCAGCAGCACCACCAGGATCACGGGGAACAGGGAGCGGGCGTACTCCACCACCACCGGGCGCCCTTCCCCGCCGCGCTTGCGCAGGCGCTGGTAGAGCCACCCGCCCAGCCACACCGCCCCGGTGGCCAGGAGCAGGACCACGAGCAACAGGGTGAAATTCATTCTTCATCCACTGACAGGGCCGCCAGGAACGCCTCCTGGGGAATGGTCACCGAGCCCACCTGCTTCATGCGCTTCTTCCCTTCCTTCTGCTTCTCCATGAGCTTGCGCTTGCGGGTCACATCGCCGCCGTAGCACTTGGCCGTCACGTTCTTGCGCAGGGCCTTCACCGTCTCCCGCGCGATCACCCGGGAGCCGAGGGAAGCCTGGATGGCGATGTCGAACATCTGCCGCGGGATCATATCCTTGAGCTTCTTGGCCAGCTCGCGGCCACGGTAGTAGGCCTGGTCGCGGTGCACGATCAGGGACAGGGCGTCCACCCGGTCCTCGTTCACCAGGATGTCCAGGCGCACCAGGTCCGAGGCCTGGTAGCCGCTGAGCTCGTAGTCGATGGAGGCGTAGCCGGAGGTCATGGACTTGAGCCGCTCGAAGAAGTCCGTGACCACCTCGTTCATGGGCAGCTCGTAGGTCACCATCACCTGGCCGGCGTTGGTGTAGTGCAGGTTCTTCTGCCGGCCCCGCTTCTCCTCCGCCAACCGGATCACCTCGCCCACCTGGCTCTGCGGCACCAGGATGTTGGCGAGCATGAAGGGCTCCTCGATGGACTCGATCTCGCCCACCTCGGGCAGCTCCGCCGGGTTCTCCACCCGCACGGTCTCCCCGGTATGGGTGTGGACCAGGTACACCACTGTCGGCGCGGTGGTGATCAGATCGAGGTCGTACTCCCGCTCCAGGCGCTCCTGGATGATCTCCATGTGGAGCTTGCCGAGGAAGCCGCAGCGAAAGCCGAAGCCCAGGGCGTGGGAGGTCTCCGGCTCGTACTGCAGGCTGGAGTCGTTGAGCCGCAGCTTGGCCAGGGCGTCGCGCAGTTCCTCGTACTGGTCGGACTCGGTGGGATAGAGGCCGGCGAAGACCTGCGGCTTGACCTCCTGGAACCCGGGCAAGGGCTCCGGGGCGGGACGTTCGGCGTCGGTGATGGTATCCCCCACCTTGGCGCCGTCCACGTCCTTGATCCCGGCGATGACGAAGCCCACCCCTCCTGCCTCCAGGCTGTCCAGCTCCACCGGCTTGGGGGTCATCACGCCCACCGTGCCCACCGTGAAGGTGCGCCCGGTGGCCATCATCTGGATGCGCTGGCCCTTGCGGATGGACCCGTTCATGACCCGCACCAGCGCCACCGCCCCCTGGTACTTGTCGTACCAGGAATCCACCACCAGGGCCTTGGCGGGCCCCTCGGGATCCCCTTCCGGCGGCGGCACGTCGCGCACCAGGCGCTCGAGGATCTCGCGGATGCCGATGCCCTCCTTGGCGCTGGCCTCCACGGCGTCCTCCGCCTCGATGCCGATCACCTCCTCGATCTCCCCCTTGACCCGTTCCGGCTCGGCGCTGGGCAGATCGATCTTGTTGAGGACGGGGATCACCTCGAGGTCGTACTCCACCGCCTGGTAGGTGTTGGCCACGCTCTGGGCTTCCACCCCCTGGGAGGCGTCCACCACCAGCAAGGCCCCCTCGCAGGCCACCAGGGAACGGGACACCTCGTAGGAGAAGTCCACGTGGCCCGGGGTATCGATGAGGTTGAGGGTGTAGGTCTCACCGTCATCGGCGGTGTAGAGCAGCCGCACGCTCTGCGCCTTGATGGTGATGCCGCGCTCCCGCTCCAGGTCCATGCCGTCCAGGACCTGGTCGGCCATCTCCCGATCGGCGAGCCCGCCGCACTCCTGGATGAAGCGGTCGGCCAGGGTGGACTTGCCGTGGTCGATGTGGGCGATGATGGAAAAGTTGCGAATGTTGTCGAGCTTCAACGGTCCTCCGCCTGGTTCCTGTGCGGGACAACAGCCTGAACAAACGTAGGGGATGGGCGCCGCTCCGCGGCACCCATCCCCCGCTGGTCTTCCCTGGTACGCCGGTTCAGGGGATCCGGATCGGCAGGAATAGCGCCCCCTGCCCGCGCCGCACCAGCATGGGCACCACCCGGCCGGAGGGCAGCTCGGCGACGAGCCGCGCCATGCTTGCCGGATCCTCCACCGTGCGGTTACCCAGCTTCAGGATGATGTCCCCCTGGCGCACCCCGGCCGATCGCGCCGGCTCCCCGGTCACCCGGGCAACCTGCACGCCCTGCCCCTCGGGGAGGCCCAGGTCGCGTCGGTCCTCCTCGGCAACGGGCCGCACCCGCATGCCGAGCACCTCCTCCGGGTGCTCCTCGGCGCCGGCCTGCCGGGCCCGGTCCTGCGAGCCCACGGTCACCTCGATCTCCTGGCGCTCCCCGTCGCGTACCACCGTGAGGGTGGCCTCGGAGCCGGGCCGGATGCGCCCGATCTTGGGCGGCAGGCCGCCCGAGGTACGGACCTCCTCGCCGTCCACCTCGACGATCACGTCCCCGGACCGCAGCCCGCTCTCCGCCGCGGGGCTGTCCTCCACCACGCGGGCGACCAGGGCGCCCACCGGCTTGTCCATCCCGAAGGACTCGGCCAGATCCGGCGAGACGTCCTGAATATATACGCCCAGCCAACCGCGCTGAACCTCGCCATGCTCCTGGATCTGGCGCACCGCGTCCATGGCCACGTCGATGGGGATGGCGAAGGACAGGCCCATGAAGCCGCCCGACTGGGAATAGATCTGGGCGTTGATGCCCACCACCTTGCCGTCCAGGTTGAAAAGCGGCCCGCCGGAATTGCCCGGGTTCACAGCCACGTCGGTCTGGATGAAGTTGACGTAGTTGTCGGTGGGCAGGCTGCGCCCCTTGGCGCTGACGATGCCGGCGGTGACGCTGTTCTCGAACCCAAAGGGGGAACCGATGGCCACCACCCACTCGCCCACGCTCAGCTCCTCGGGGTCCCCCGCCTCCACCGTGGGCAGGTCCTCGGCGTCCACCTTGAGCAGGGCCACGTCGAGGGTCTCGTCCTTGCCCACCACCTCGGCCTGGTACTGCTGGCGGTTGGTGAGCTGCACCACGATCTCGGTGGCGTTCTTGATGACGTGGGCGTTGGTGACGATGTAACCGTCCTGGGAGATGATGAAGCCGGAGCCCAGGGATTGGGTCTCGTATTCCCGCCGGGGCATGTCCCCGAAGAAGCGCTGGAAGAACTCCTCGAAGGGGGTCCCCTCGAACTGGGGAGGGAGGTTGGGCTGCCCCCCACCCTGCACCTTTTGCGTGGTGCTGATGTTCACCACCGCCTTCCCCTGGTCTTCCACGATGGTGGTGAAGTCCGGGAGCCCGGCCTTCTGGGCCGAAGAGGTGGCGGGGGCCATCATCAGGAGACACAGAAGGAAAAACGCCCACGCGGCCATCCCTCTGGAGCTCTGGCGTTGCATCAAAGGCATTCTCCCATGGGTTCTCATGCGGTTGGGACAGGGTCCGCTGCCGGCCCTCAGGCGCCCGCGCCCGGTGACGAAAGGGGACGGCAGGTGGACGGCTGCTCGCTGCCGGGGGCACGCCGGATGATGCGCGGACGCCGGGAGGGATCGCTGGCCAACCGACGGCCGAAGCCGCGCTGCCACAGGAACCCGCCCCCCAGCCCCGCCAGGCCGGCCACGAGGGTGAGGATCTCCGGGGCGCCTCCGGAAAAGAGGCGGCCGAGCACGCCCTCGGCAATCCCTGCACCGCCGAACATGCCCAGCAGGGGCACGAGGTAGAGCGCCACCGAGGCGCGCAGATAGCCGCCTTCGGGCAGGCCGACGACCACCCGGTCCCCCGGCCCCACGGCCAGGTCCGCGGCGACGCGCAGGCGGGTCGCGGCCCCAGGACGCGTGCCCAGGATGGTGCGCCCGCCGCCACACCCCCCGGCGGAGTGGCAGCTCCCGCACCCCCCGCCGTCGGTGGAGGCCTCCACCTCCACCTCCCCGTCGTTCACGGCAACCACCGTGGCCTCGGCCTCGATCACCGTTCAGGACTCCTCATCGGCCGGCTTGATCAGGCTCGTGGCGATCTTCCGGAGGGCGGGCCCAGGAAGCTCGCCCAGGAGCGTCACGCGGTAGCGCTCATGGTGCACGGAGCAGGCATGCAGGGCGCCACGCTGGAGGATCTCCCCCACCTCGCTGCCCTGCCGGGACCCGTCCTCCACCCGCTCCAGGAACAGCGACAGGGTGGCCAGCCCGTCGGTGTAGAAGAAATGGGTCCCCCCTTCCTTCCCGGGCACCTCGAAGCGGGCATCTAGCCGGAAGCCGGGCGGGAGCTGCATGCCTTCCAATACGGAAGGATGCTCCTCCCGGCCCAGCTCCCGGCGCTCCAACTGGCGGGTGCCCGCGGGCACCTCCAGCTGCAGATCCCCGTCATCCAGGACCCCGTCGGGGGAAACGGCGGCGAAGGTGAAGGTCTCCATGACCTGGCCGTCCTCGGACAGCACCTCCGTCTGCAGCGGCAGATCTGTGGCCTTGTCGCGCCAGACCCGGTAGGTGAAGCGCTGGCCGTCCCCGGCCCGGAACTCCACGGCCCGGGCCTCCCGGCCGGCCACGCGCCCGCTCGGGCCCGCTGTCAGCCGGTAGTGGTCCCGGACCCGCTGGAGATCCTTCTCGGCCAGCTTGAAGATGGCCGTTCCGCTCCGCCGGGGCCCGGCGATGACCTGGCCGATCTCGGGGTGGTAGCGCTTGACCCCGTCCACCTCGCGCACCAGCTCCCGCGCGGGCCCGGTCAGCATCACCAGCCGCTCGCGGAAACCGCCATCGGGCTCTCCCCGGTGGTACAGCCGCATGGACTCCACCCCCACGGACGTCCCGTGGACGAGGATTCCTTCGTAGGTCATGCCGCGGGCGGCCTGGATCATGCGCTCCACCTGCGCTTCCAGGTCTTCCCGGGCCTCGGCGCTGGAGACGGCGACGGCCGCCAGCAGGACAGCAAGATGGGGAAGCAGGGATAACCGCACCATCAGCGCTCGTTGACCTCGAGACTCGTTCGCTGGAACCGGGCCTCGGGGCCGCTCGGGACCAGACTGGAGTGCTCGGGCAGGTACCGCTGGATGGTCGCCATGCTCTTTTCGGTTTCGGAAGCGGTCTGCAGCCCGGAGGGCTCGGCGGGATCGGAGGCGCTGGCGCCGGAATCGGCCAGGGTGGAGGAAGGTTCGGGACCGGAGGTGGGCCCTGTGGCGGTCTGGGACCAGAGCAGCGCCCCGGCCACCGCCACACCGGCCACGCTGGCGGCGGTGGCCAGCCAGCCCCACTGGGCGGGGAAGGCCCCGCGGCTCGATGCGGACCGACCCGCGCGGCCTCCCTCCTCGCGGCCGGCGGCAGGGGCCTCCTCGGCTATGGCGGCGGCCACGCGCTCACAGAACCCCTCGGGGACGACAATCTCGCCTTCGCCGCGCATCAGGGTCCGGGTGGTGTGGAACCGCTCGAACAGGCGGCAGCAGTCCCGACATTGATTCAGATGCTCGATGACCGCGTCGCACTCGTTCTCGCTCAGCTCACCGTCCACCATCGCGGAAACGGCTTCAAAGTCACAGGACCCCATCGGCTATTGCTCCTCCTTTTCCCGAGACAGGGCTTCAAGGGCGTTATTGACGGCCTCCCGGGCCCGGAAGATCCGGGAGCGGACTGTCCCGATGGGACAGTCCATGACCTTGGCGATCTCCTCGTAGGTCAGGCCGTCAATCTCGCGTAGCGTCAGCGCCGTGCGCAGGTCGGATGGGAGCTCCTCGATCACCTGCAGGACCTTCTCGCTCATCTCCTTGGACAGCGCGACATCCTCGGGAGTGCCCACCTCGCGCATTACGTCGGCCCCGCTCATCTGCTCCGCATCGCTGGCGTCGATATCCGCGTCCGGGGGCCGGCGGCCCTTGGCCACGAGGTAATTCTTGGCGGTGTTCACCGCGATCCGGTAGAGCCAGGTATAAAAGGCGCTGTCTCCCCGAAACCGGTCCAGGGAGCGGTAGGCCTTGATGAAGCTCTCCTGGACCACGTCCTCCACCGCCGCAGGATCGGAGATGAACCGGCTGACTAGACCATACACTTTATGCTGGTATTTGCGCACGAGCAGATCGAATGCCTGCTGCTCGCCGTTTTTTACCCGCTCAACCAGCTGCTGATCGGTTTGACGATCGCCCATTTTCGCTTCGCGCTTCCCGGACTGGGGGACGGAAGCCGGCGGACTGTTTGGTCAGACACCGGCCGCGTCGGGGAGTTTCCATACCCATCGGCGGAAACCCGCCGAAATTGGTCATATTAGCAGACCTGCGCCCCCCTCCCCAGCGGGGCTAACCGCCATGCGCTTGGCCTGCACGGACCCTTGGCGTACCTTGAGGGCCATGGCAGAGCACCCAAGTAGCGATCCGAGCGATATTCTGATCATCGGCGGGGGCATCGCCGGCCTATCGGCGGCCCTGGCCCTGGCCGGCGACCACCAGGTTACGGTCCTCACGAAGGGCTCCGCCGGAGAATCCGCCACCCTGTACGCCCAGGGCGGCATCGCCGCGGTCCTCGACCCCCTCGACTCCTTCGACGACCACATCGCCGACACCCTGGAGGCCGGGGCCGGCCTGTGCCACCCGGAAACGGTGGAGTACGTGGTCCGCCACGGCCCGGAGGCCATCCAGCGCCTCATCCACATGGGCGTCCCCTTCACCCGGGAACCGGGCGAAGAAGGGCCCCTGGCCGGCTTCCATCTTACCCGCGAGGGGGGACACAGCCACCGGCGCATCATCCATGCCGCCGACGCCACCGGCCGGGCCGTGGAGACCACCCTGCTGGAGGAGGCGCAGGCCCATCCCAACATACGCCTGCTGGACCAGCACGTGGCGATCCAGCTCATCACCGCGGCCAAGCTGGGCCGGGAATCCCCGGAGGGGGACCGCTGCTGGGGCGCCTACGCCCTCCACGTGCCCAGCGGCCGGGTGCGTACCTTCGGCGCCCGGGCCACGCTGCTTGCCACGGGTGGGGCCGGCAAGGTCTATCTCTACACCACCAATCCGGACGTGGCCACCGGCGACGGCATCGCCATGGCCTACCGGGCCGGGTGCCGGGTGGCCAACATGGAGTTCATCCAGTTCCACCCCACCTGCCTCTACCACCCCGAGGCCAAGACGTTCCTGATCTCGGAGGCGGTGCGGGGGGAAGGCGGTATCCTGCGCCTGGCCGACGGCGACCGCTTCATGACCCGCCACGACGAGCGCGCCGAGCTGGCACCGCGCGACATCGTCGCCCGGGCCATCGACTACGAGATGAAGCGCACCGGGGCCGACTGCGTCTACCTGGACATCACCCACCAGCCCCGGGAGTTCCTGGAGCGCCACTTCCCCACCATCCGGGCCAAGCTCCTGGAGTACGGCATCGACATGGCCACCGAGCCCATCCCGGTGGTGCCCGCCGCCCATTACACCTGTGGGGGGATCGTCACCGACCTGGAGGGGCACACCGACCTGGAGGGGCTGTTCGCCGCCGGCGAAACCGCCCACACCGGCCTGCACGGCGCCAACCGCTTGGCCAGCAACTCCCTGCTGGAGGGCCTGGTGCTGGCGGACGCCGCCCAGGCCGCCATCCGCGAGCAGGTGGCGCGGGATCCGGCGAGGGTTCCGGAGATTCCCAGCTGGGACACCAGCCGGGTCACCGAGTCCAACGAGGAGGTGGTGGTTGCCCACGACTGGGCGGAGCTGCGCCAGTTCATGTGGGACTACATGGGGATCGTGCGCACGGACAAGCGCCTGGAGCGCGCCAAGCGCCGCCTGGACATGCTCATGGGCGAGGTGGAGGAGTACTACGCCCGCTTCACGGTCACCCAGGACCTCATCGAGCTCCGCCATCTGGCCCTGGTGGCGGACCTGATCATCCGCTCCGCCCGCTCCCGCCGCGAGAGCCGGGGACTGCATTACAACCAGGACTACCCCGGCCCCGATACCAGCCGACCGTCCTGGGACACGGTGGTGTACCGCACCGCCGACGGCTACGACCGCACCGAGGACGTGCCCATTTCCGGAAACCAGGGCTCGGCTCCGCCTTCCCCGCACCGCGACGCCGGGGAGGGCTGAGCCCGGCTCCGCTCAGGTCTCCCGCCGGAACAGGGCCCGCTTGATCTCTGCGATGGCGGTCGAGGGGCTCAGTCCCTTGGGGCAGACCTCGGTGCAGTTCATGATGGTCCGGCAGCGATACAGCTTGAACACGTCGTCCAGCTGGCTCAACCGCTCCTCCGTCGCCGTATCCCGGCTGTCCGCGATGAACCGCTGGGCCTGCAGCAGGGCCGCCGGCCCCAGGAAGCGATCGGGATTCCACCAGAAGGAGGGACAGGCGGTGGTGCAGCAGGCGCACAGGATGCATTCGTAGAGGCCGTCCAACCGGGCCCGCTCCGCCGGGCTCTGCAGCCGCTCATGCTCCGGCCGGGGCTCGTCGTTCTGCAAGTAGGGCTGCACCGCCCGGTACTGGGCGTAGAACTGCTCCAGATCCACCACCAGGTCGCGGATCACCGGCTGCCCCGGAAGGGGCCGCAGGGTCACCGGCTCGCGGAGGCCCTCCAGGGGGGTGATGCAGGCCAGCCCGTTGCGGCCGTTGATGTTCATGGCGTCCGACCCGCAAACCCCCTCCCGACAGGAGCGGCGGAAGGTCAGCGTGGGATCGGCCCGCTCCTTGAGGGCCTCCAGGGCGTCCAGGAGCATGGGCCCGGGCGGCTCGATCTCGTATTCCTGCAGGCGCGGCTGCTCGTCGCGCTCGGGGTCGTAGCGGTAGATCTGAAAGCGCACCGGTTCCCTCCGCGGATGGGTGCGCGCCGGCCCTGCGGGGAAGCGCGCTAGTAGACCCGCTCCTTGGGCGGGAAGGAATCCACCGTGAGCGGCTGCAGGCGCACCGGCTTGTAGGCCATGCGCCGCCCGTCCAGGTAGAACAGGGAATGCTTGAGCCAGCGGGCGTCGTCCCGCTCCGGATAGTCGGCGCGCAGGTGGGCGCCGCGGCTCTCCGTGCGGTTGTGGGCGGCGTAGGCCGTGGCCAGCCCCGCCTGGTACATGTTCTGCAGCTCCAGGGCCTCCACCCGCGCGGTGTTGAACACCGCCCCCCGGTCCCCCACGTCCATGGCCGCGAGGCGCTCGCCCAGGGCCTCCAGGCGCTCCAGCCCCGCCGCCATGTCCGCCGGATCGCGGAACACGCCGAAGTGGCGCTCCAGCAAGGTCTGCAGCTCACGGCGCAGCGCGCCCGGGGACTCGCCCCCGCCCCGCCCCTCATCGAGGCGAGCGAGGCGCTCCCGGGCGGGATCGGCGGCGTCCGCCGGCAGCGGACGGTGGTAGCGGTTGCGGTCCAGATACTCCTGGATGCGGTTGCCGGCCGCCCGGCCGAACACCACGATGTCCAGCAGGGAGTTGCCCCCCAGCCGGTTGGCGCCGTGCACCGATACGCAGGCGCACTCCCCGATGGCGTACAGGCCGGGCACGACCTCGTCGTGGTCGGCCCCGTCGGGCCCCACCACCACCTCGCCGAAGCGGTTGGTGGGGATGCCGCCCATGGTGAAATGGCTGGTGGGATACACGGGGATGGGCTCGTGGACCGGATCCACCTTGGCGAAGCGCCTGGCGCTCTCCCGGATCCCCGGCAGGCGCTGGCTGATGAGCTCCTCGCCGAGGTGGTCGAGCTTCAGCAGGACATGGTCGCCCTCCGGGCCGCAGCCACGGCCCTCGCGCACCTCGGTCACTATGGCCCGGCTCACCACGTCGCGGCTGGCGAGGTCCTTGGCGTGGGGGGCGTAACGCTCCATAAAGCGCTCCCCCTCGCTGTTGACCAGGTAGCCCCCCTCGCCGCGGACCCCCTCGGTGATCAAGACGCCCGCCCCGGCGATGCCGGTGGGGTGGAACTGGAAGAACTCCATGTCCTCCGCCGGCAGCCCGGCCCGCAGCACCAGCCCCAGGCCGTCGCCGGTGTTGATCTCGGCGTTGGTGCTGGTGCGAAAGATCCGCCCCGCCCCCCCGGTGGCCACCAGAGTGGCCTTGGCCTGGATCACCACCAGCTCGCTGCTGGCGATCTCCATGGCCACCGCGCCGAGCACACAGCCCTCCTCGTCGCGGATCAGGTCCAGGGCCAGGTATTCGTCGAAGAAGTAGGTTCCGGCCAGGATGTTCTGCTGGTACAAGGTGTGCAGAATGGCGTGGCCGGTGCGATCGGCGGCGGCGCAGGTGCGGGCGGCCTGGTCCCCGCCGAACTCCCGGCTCTGGCCGCCGAAGGGGCGCTGATAGATGTAGCCCCGCTCGTTGCGGGAGAAGGGCACGCCCTCGTGCTCCAGCTCCACCACCAAGCGGCGGGCGGCCCGGCACATGTACTCCACGGCATCCTGGTCGGCCAGGTAGTCGCTGCCCTTCACCGTGTCGTACATGTGCCAGATCCAGCGGTCCTCGAGCATGTTGCCCAGGGCCGCGTTCATGCCGCCCTGGGCGGCCACGGTGTGGGAGCGGGTGGGGAACACCTTGGACAGCACCGCCGTGGAGGCCTCGGCCCGGGACAGCTGCAGGGCGGCACGGAGCCCGGCCCCGCCGGCCCCGATGACCAGGGTGTCAAACTGCCGCACCGGGATGTCGCCCTGCACCACACGGGTGGTCATGTCACGCCTCCCCCAAGGCCGGTTACCCAAACCACCCCCCAGGCAACGAAGGCGGCCACCGCCGCCGCCCAAAGGATGAAAGCCGTGGTCCGCACCCCGCCGCGGGGGACGTAGTCCATGAAGACGTCCCGCACCCCCACGTAGGCGTGGACCGCCGTGGCCACCACGAACAGCATCAGCGCCACCCGCACCCAGGGCGCGGCCAGAAACGCCCGCCACTGGGCGTAGTCCTGCGGGGGCGCGAGCAGCAGCCCACCCAGGCCCGCGGCCAGGAAGACCAGCAGGTACACGGCCGTGACCCGCTGCCACCACCAAGCCGCCAGCCCGCTGCGGGCCCCGCCCAGGGTACGCGCCATGGGGTGCTCCTTACCTGATCCAGAACAAGGCCAGGGCGGCGACCACCACCAGGGCGGCCCCCACCATGCTGGCCCAGGCGGTGCTGCGTGCCACCGGCAGGCCCTCCCCCAGTCCCGCCTCCATGAGCAGGAGGCGGATCCCGGCGAAGATGTGATGAGCCAGGGCACCGAGCACCAGGGCGATCCCCACCCCGGCCCCGCCACTGGCCAGCCAGCCCCCCACCTGCTGGAAGTTAGCCGGGGAGCGGGCGCTGTACGCCACCAGGGCGAGGGTCGCGGGCACAGCCGCCACCAGGATCACTCCGGTGATCCGGTGCAGGATGGACGCCCATGCCCCCACCGGAAAGCGGATGCGAAGGAGGTGAAGGAAGACCGGGCGATTCCAGGGATCGGTGGGCTTCATGGCCATGGCGTCAGTATAGAAGAGCCCGCGCGGCCGGAACAATGGACCGCGCGGAGCCTTGGACCGGCCCGCCGGCGTGGGGCATAATCCCGATCGGAATATTCGGATATCGGCCAAGGAAGGAAGCCCATGGAAGCCCGATGGCGCACGGCCCTGGAGAACCAGGGGGCCCACTGGGAAGGAGCATGCATTCGCGATTTCGGCGACCCGGCCGGCGAGCTTGGGGCGGTGGAAGCCGAATCCGCCGTGGTCACCCCGCTGGACGACCGCGGCCTGCTCACCGCCACGGGCACCGAGGTGCTGTCCTTCCTGCAGGGCCAGCTCACCAACGATGTCCACCCCGCCGAGCACGGCACCCCGGTGCTGGCCGCGCACCTCTCCCCCAAAGGACGGGTCCTGGCGGGGATGCTGGTGTTCGCCTTCGAGAACGGCTACGCCCTGGAATTCCCGAACGACGTCTTCGATCAGCTCACCAAGCGGCTGCGCATGTTCGTCCTGCGCGCCGACGTGGCCCTGCACGATGCCCGCGCAGACTGGGTACGTCTCGGCCTGTCCGGCGCGGGTGCGGAGCAGGCCGGCCTGGCGGCGGTGGGCGCCGGGCAGGCGGTGCCGGATCGGGTGACCCGCGGGGAGACCGGGACCCTGGTGCCCCTACCCGGGCCGATCCCGGCCTTCCTGGCCCTGGTGCCCCCCGAGCACGGCCCGGCCGCCCTGGAGGCCGCCCGGGCGCATGCCCGCCCCGTGGGCCGGCCCGCCTGGGAACTGGCCCGCATCCGCGCGGGCGTCCCCGACCTGGGCGCCGCGGTATCCGAGTCCTTCATCCCGCAGGAGGCCAACCTGGAGCCCCTGGGCGGCATCAGCTACACCAAGGGCTGCTACACCGGCCAGGAGGTGGTGGCGCGCACCAAGCACCTGGGCCGCCTGAAGCGGCGTTTGTACCGGGTGGCCGGGGACAGCGGCCTCGAAGCGGGCCAGGCGGTGTACGCCCGAGGCCAGGACCAGGCCCAGGGGCGGATCGTACAGGCCGCCCCCCGACCGGGGGGCGGCCTGGAGGCCCTGGCGGTGCTGCGCATCGAGACGGTGGAGGCCGGGGCGGGCCTGTATGCGGAAGGGGCGGAGGGCGGCCTGGAGGTGCTGGCGCTCCCCTACGCCGTGGCGGAGGAGGCCGGTTGAACGGTCCCGTGTGGGGCTATTTCGTCTACTACCGGCTGGCGCCGGGGCCCGTCCCGGAAGAGGCCTGGGCGGAGATCTTCGCCGTGGTGGCCGGGCGGACCGGCGTCCAGGGCCGGCTCTACGGTCCCGCGCCGGATGGATGCACCTGGATGGAGGTCTACGAGCCCGTTCCGGAGACGGAGCGGGGGGTTTTCGAGGCGGCCCTGAGGACGGCGGTGGAGCGCTCGGGGCTGGAGGGCTGGCTCGCCGCGGAGGAGCATCGCCATGTGGAGGCCTTCCCGCGGGCGGACTCCGGGGCGTAGCATTCCTGCCGCCGCGGGGTGGCCGGGAAGGTGACCCTGGTGGTCACCCCCCGCTGCCTTCCTCCCCGCCAGCATCACCGGGGCCCCGGGGCCGCACCATCCGGATGAAGACCTCATCCTGCCGGATCATGCCCAGGTCCTCCCGCGCCCGTTCGGCGATGGCCGCCCCCTCCCGGCGCAGGTCCTCCACCTCCGCCCGGAGCTGCCGGTTGCGGGCCTCGAGCCGACCCACCTCCTCCTTCAGCTCCTCCACCTCGCCCTGCCGCTCCCAGACGGCGCGCAGGTTGCGGTCCCCCAGCCACAGGCTGTACTGGAGCACCACCAGGAGGGCGGCCAGGACCACCAGCAGGATACGCATGGCTTTCCCCTTCCGGGCCGCCGCGGCTCAGGCCGCCTCGCGCCGGCGCGGAACCACCACCCGGGCCAGGACCAGGCCAACCAGCATGGCCACCGCGCCCGGCGTGCCCCCAGTATAGGTCACCGCGGCCGCCAGCCCGACCACCAGGGCCAGTCGCCAGGCCAGCCCCAGTACCACCGGCCCTCGCCCGGCGCCCTCCCGGGCCAGGCGTCCGGCCACGGCGCGCAGGGCGCGGAAGTAGACCACCCCCGCCAGGACCCCGGCCACTCCGCCCGCGCCCACGGCCCACGCCGGTTCCAGGAGCATGGGGGGCTATCCGCGCCGGGTGGGCAGGGCCGCCGCGCCGAGGAACTGGCCATCCGGGCCCAGCTCCTCCTCGATGCGCAGCAGCCGGTTGTACTTGGCCACCCGGTCGCTGCGGGAGGCGGACCCGGTCTTGATCTGGGCGCAGTTGGTGGCCACAGCGATGTCGGCGATGGTGGTGTCCTCGGTCTCGCCGCTGCGGTGGGAGACCACCGCCGTGTAGCCCGCCCGCTTGGCCAGCTCGATGGCCTCCAGGGTCTCCGACAGGGTGCCGATCTGGTTCACCTTGATGAGGATGGAGTTGCCCACGCCGCGCTCGATGCCCTGCTGGAGGATGCGGGTGTTGGTGACGAACAGGTCGTCGCCCACCAACTGCACCGAGCCGCCGAGGCGCTCGGTGAGGGCCCGCCAACCCTCCCAGTCGTTCTCGTCCATGCCGTCCTCGATGGAGGCGATGGGGAAGTCCCGGGCCAGTTCCTCCAGGAAATCGAGCATCTGGTCTCCGGAAAGGTTCTTGTCCTCCCCGGAGAGGGCGTAGCCCCGGTCGGTATGGAATTCGGAGGCGGCCACATCCATGGCCAACAGCACGTCCTCGCCCGCCTTGTAGCCGGCCTTGTCGATGGCCTGCATCAGGGTCTCGAAGGCCGCCCGGTTGGAGGGCAGGTTGGGGGCGAAGCCGCCCTCGTCGCCGACCGCGGTCACGTGGCCCGCCTCGCCCAGGATCTTCTTGAGGCTGTGGAACACCTCCACGCCGCAGCGCAGGGCCTCGGAGAAGCGGTCGAAGCCCACCGGCATGAGCATGCACTCCTGGAAGTCCAGGCCATTGTCAGCGTGGGCCCCGCCGTTGATGACGTTCATCATGGGCACCGGCAGCACGCTCGCCCCAGCCCCGCCGAGGTAGCGGTACAGGGGCAGGCCGGACTCGGCGGCGGACGCCTTGGCGGTGGCCAGGGAGACGCCCAGGATGGCGTTCGCCCCGAGGCGGCCCTTGTTGTCGGTGCCGTCGGTCTCGATCAGTGCCCGGTCGATGGCGCGCTGCTCGCTGGCCTCCAGGCCCAGGACGGCCTCGCGCAGCTCGGCCTCCACGTTGGCCACCGCCTGGCGCACACCCTTGCCCAGGAAGCGGTCGCCGCCGTCCCGCAGCTCCACGGCCTCACGCTCCCCGGTGGAAGCCCCGCTGGGCACCGCGGCGACGCCCACCGCGCCGCTCTCCAGGCGCACCTCGGCCTCCACGGTGGGGTTGCCCCGGGAATCCAGGATCTCGCGACCACGAACCTCGACGATGGCACTCACGGGCATTCACTCCGAGTCGGTTTTTGGATTGGGTTGAACCGCAGAGACGCAGGGGTCGCGGAGGAAGGCAAGAATAGCACTGCCCTTCCCTGCTTGGCCCTTTGGGCCTGTCACCCGCCGTTCGCCGCGTCCTCCGCGTCTCTGCGGTGAAGAATCAGTCGTTTACGGCGCGGGCACCGACCGCGCCGCGTTGTGGATAGCCAGCAGGCGGCTCAGGAGGGCCTCCAGCCGGTCCAGGGGCCACATGTTCGGGCCATCGCTCGGCGCGGAGTCGGGGGCCTGGTGGGTCTCCATGAACAGCCCGTCCACCCCCACCCCGGCGGCGGCGGAGGCCAGGACGGGCACGAATTCCCGCTGTCCGCCCGAGGCCCCGCCCTGTCCACCGGGCAGCTGCACCGAATGGGTGGCGTCGAACACCACCGGCGCCCCAGTCTCGCGCATCACCGCCAGGGCGCGCATGTCCGAGACCAGGTTGTTGTAGCCGAAGCTCACCCCCCGCTCGCAGACCATGATGTCCTCGTTGCCCACCTCGCGGGCCTTGTCCACCACGTTGGCCATGTCCCAGGGGGCCAGGAACTGGCCCTTCTTGATGTTCACCGGCCGGCCGGTGGCCGCCACCGCCTGGATGAAGTCGGTCTGCCGGCACAGGAAGGCGGGCGTCTGCAGGACGTCCGCCACCTCCGCCACCGGCTCGGCCTGGTCCGGGGTGTGGACATCGGTGAGGATGGGGACCCCCACCTCCTCGCGCACCGCACCCAGGATCTCCAGGCCCTCCGCCATGCCCACGCCCCGGAAGGACTTGGTGGAGCTGCGGTTGGCCTTGTCGAAGCTGGACTTGTAGATGAGCGGGATGCCCAGCCCGTCGCAGATCTCCCGCAGCCGGGCCGCCGTCTCCAGGGCGTGGCCCCGGCCCTCGATGGCGCAGGGACCGGCGATCAGGAAGAAGGGCCGGTCGCCGCCGATGGGGTGGCCGCACAACTCCTTCATGCTGTCTCCTCCTGGCGCTGCCGATACGCGAGCGCGGCGCCCAGGAAGGCGGAGAACAGCGGGTGGCCCTCCATGGGCCGCGAAGTGAATTCGGGGTGGAACTGGCAGCCCACGAACCAGGGGTGGTCCGGGACCTCCACCACCTCCTTTAGGGTGCCGTCCACGGTGCTCCCGGTGAACTGCAGGCCGGCGTCGTGGAGCAGGTGGAAGTACTGGTTGTTGAACTCGTAGCGGTGCCGGTGGCGCTCCACCACCTCCTCCTCGCCGTAGGCGGTGCGCACCGTGGAGCCCTCCTCGAGGATGCAAGGGTACTCGCCCAGGCGCATGGTGCCGCCCATGTCGCCCTCCGCCTCGCGGGTGACGATGTGGCCATCCTCGGTGATCCACTCCGTGAGCAGGGCGATGACGGGATGGGCCACCTCGCGGTCGAACTCGGTGCTCCCGGCGCCTTCCAATCCCGCCACATTGCGGGCGTACTCGACCACCGCCAGCTGCATGCCCAGGCAGATCCCCAGGTAGGGCACCTGCCGGGTGCGGGCGTAGGCGATGGCGGCGATCTTGCCCTCGCTGCCGCGCTCGCCGAAGCCCCCGGGCACCAGCACCGCATCCACCCCGTCGAGGTGGGCCGCGGCGCCGTCGCTCTCGATGGCCTCGGCGTCCACGTAGCGCACCCGGACGCGGGCGCGGTGGCCGATGCCCGCGTGGGTCAGGGCCTCGTTGAGGGACTTGTAGGATTCGGTGAGATCCACGTACTTGCCCACCATGGCCACCTCGGCCTCGGCTTCGGGGTTCACCAGGGCGTCGACGATGCGCTCCCAGGGCGCGAGGTCCGGGGGCCCGGCCTCCATGCCCAGCTTCTCCAGCACGATGCTGTCGAGCTCCTGCTCATGGTAGACGAGCGGCACCTTGTAGATGGTGTCCACGTCCAGGGCGGTGACCACGGCCCGCTCGGGGACGTTGCAGAACAGACCCATCTTGCGGCGCTGGTCGGAGGGGATCTCGCGGTCCGCCCGGCACAGCAGCACGTCGGGCTGGATGCCGATCTCCCGCAGCTCCTTCACCGAGTGCTGGGTGGGCTTGGTCTTCATCTCGCCGGCGGAGGGGATGAAGGGCACCAGGGTCAGGTGGACGTAGAGGCAGTTGCCGGGCCCCAGCTCCACGCCGAGCTGGCGGATGGCCTCCATGAAGGGCAGGGACTCGATGTCGCCCACCGTGCCGCCGATCTCCACCAGGGCCACGTCCGCGCCATCCCCCACCGCCAGGATGCAGTCCTTGATCTCGTCGGTGATGTGCGGGATCACCTGCACGGTGCCGCCCAGGTAGTCCCCCCGCCGCTCCTTCTTGATTACCGACTCGTAGATCTGGCCGGTGGTGAAGTTGTTGCGGGCGGACATGCGCGTGTGGGAGAAGCGCTCGTAGTGGCCCAGGTCCAGGTCGGTCTCGGCGCCGTCGCCGGTGACGAACACCTCGCCGTGCTGGAAGGGGCTCATGGTGCCGGGGTCCACGTTGATGTAGGGATCCAGCTTCTGGAAGGTGACCTTCAGCCCCCGGGCCTCCAGGAGGGCGCCCAGGGAGGCGGAGGCGATGCCCTTGCCCAGGGAGGACACGACGCCCCCGGTGATGAAGATGAATTTGGTGTGGCGGCTCTCCGCCTGTGGCGCCATGCTCTCGCTCATTCGCCTTCCCGTTGCTCGCGTGTACCGCTCCCCGGGGTCCCCGCCTCCGGGGTCCCGGAGACGGCCCCCGGCCAGGGCCTCTTCCACCAGTCAAGCCGGATCCGCCAGGCGGGACGGCCGGGCCGGGCGGCCGCCGCGGCGGCGGTCGCCACACCAACCACGGCCAGGATGCGCCCGGCCCCATCGGTCAGCAAGGGCACCCGCTCCCGGCGTCCCACGGGGATCCCCGCCCCCCGCAGCAGCTCGCCCAGGGGGCGCTCCGTGCCTCCGCCCGCGGGCCGAATCCGGTCCCCGGACCGCGGGGTCCGCAACCCGAGGACCGGACCGGCCGCCTCGGCATCCAACAGCTGCGCCTGCTCCGGGGCCGGCCAGGGGGGCTCCGCCGTTTCCTGCTCGGCCCGCAGGGTGAGCCCCAGCGGCGGCCACTCCAGGGGCCCCTCCGCCGGCGCCCAGGCGTCCGGCACGGCCCCCTCCTGGGCCCCGGGCTCGGCGATCAGAAGCAGGCGGGTCCCGGAACGGTGGGCCGCGCCGCCGTTCCAGGCCACCCACCCGGCGGCCTTGTCCCCCGCGGCCAGACCACGCACCTGCTCCAGGATGGCGCGCTCGGGCAGGGGCAGGGCCGCCTCGCGCAGGGCGGCCCGCAGCACATGACGGGCCAGGGGCGGTTCCAGATCCGCCAAGGCCGGCGCCTGCAGCTCCCCCGGGCGATCCGGATCCGGGCGCACGCGGCCCAGGTGGTCGGCGACCGCCCCCTCCACCACGGCCCGGGCGTCCTGGAGAAGGTCCGCGGACCGGGTCACGGCCCCCGCGACGTCGGCGCCCATCACCTCCTCGAGGCAGGGCAGCAGCCGGTGCCGGACCCGGGCGCGGGCCAGGCGGGGGTCCCGGTTGGTGGGGTCCGCCACGGTGGAAAGGCCCAGGCCCGCGACGAACCCCTCCAGCTCGGTCCGGGTGAAGGGGAGCAGGGGGCGGGCCAGCCAGCCGGAGCCGAAGGGGCGCTTGCGCTGGATCCCCGCCAGGCCGTCCAGGCCCGCGCCCCGGGCCAGGAATAGCAGGACCGTCTCCGCCTGGTCGTCGGCCTGGTGGGCGGTGAGCAGCCACTCCCCCGGCGCCAGGGCCTCTTCGAGCAGGGCGTAGCGGCCGGCGCGGGCCGCGGCCTCCGGGCTTTCCCCGGGGGCCGCCTCGCCTTCCCAGCGGCGCTCCTCCAGGGGGATCCCCAGCCGGTCGCAGGTGGCGGCGCAGGCGGCGGCCCACGCATCGGCGGCCGCGGCCATCCCGTGGTGGACGTGCACCGCGGCGACCCGATAGCCCCGCACGGGGGCCAGCGCCGCCACGGCGGCGAGGAGGGCCGTGGAGTCGGTCCCGCCGCTGAAGGCTACGCGCAGGCGGGCCCCGTCCGGGACCGCCAGGTCACGGCGCAGGTGGGCATCCAGGCGGGTCAGGAAACGGTCCCGCAGGGGATGCTTCGGCAGCATGGCTAACCCCCGCCCATGGCGTCGGACCGCGACGGCCGGGCCCAGGAGGTTGGTGGGCTCTCAGCCTTCCTCGTCGAAGGAGCCGTACTCCATGAGGCGCCGGTAGCGCTCCTCGAGCAGCTCCTCCACCGGCAGCGCCAGCAGCCGCTCGGCGTGCCCGGCGAGGATGCCGCTCAGACGCTCGGCCATGGCGTCGGGGTCGCGGTGGGCGCCGCCCAGGGGCTCCTCCACCACATCGTCCACCAGGCCGGCCTTGTGCACGCGCTCGGCGGTGATGCCCATGGCCTCCGCGGACTCCTCCGCGCGGCTGCTGTCCTTCCACAGGATGGAGGCGCAGCCCTCGGGGCTGATCACCGAGTAGGTGGAATACTGCAGCATGAGCACCTGGTCGCCCACCCCGATCCCCAGAGCGCCGCCGCTGCCCCCCTCGCCGATGACGGTGGCGATGATGGGGGTGCGCAGGCGGGCCATCTCGCGCAGGTTGCGGGCGATGGCCTCGCTCTGACCGCGTTCCTCGGCGCCCACACCCGGGTAGGCACCCGGGGTGTCGATGAAGGTGAGCACGGGCAGTCGGAACTTCTCGGCGAGTTTCATCAGGCGCAGGGCCTTGCGGTAGCCCTCCGGACGGGGCATGCCGAAGTTGCGCCGGATCTTCTCCTTGGTGTCCCGGCCTTTCTGGTGGCCGATCACCATCACCGAGCGCCCCTCGAGGCGGGCGATGCCGCCGATGATCGCCGGGTCGTCGCCGAAGGCCCGGTCGCCGTGGAGCTCCCGGAAGCCCTCGAACATGCGGTTCAGGTAGTCCTGGGTGTAGGGCCGCAGCGGGTGCCGGGCCACCTGGGAGACCTGCCAGGGCGTCAGGCTGCCGTAGATCTTCTCCGTCTGGCGCAGGTTCTTGCGCTCCAGGCGCTCGATTTCCTCACCGATATTGAGGTCCGGCTCATCGGTGACGTAGCGCAGCTCCTCGATCTTGGCCTCCAGCTCCGCGATCGGCTGCTCGAAATCGAGAAAACGATTATTCATGCCCAGGCGTCCTCGTTTGCCAACCCTTTTGGGGCCCGTTGGGCGGACCCTCCCCCTTTTTTCCCGCGAGAGGCCGCATAAACCGTCGGATTATAACCGGGGCGGTGGGGTATTGAAAAACGTCCCGGCGCGTCGCCGCCGCACACCGCCCGACACGGGGCTTTTGAGGCGGTGCGCCTCAGCCGCGGGCCTCCTCGGCCCCTGCCCCGTAGCGCAGGTCCAGCCCATCCTCCCCCACCAGCCGGCCGAGGGGTTCCAGTAGGGCCGGCTCCGGCCGAACCGTCTCCGGCATGCGCAGGCGCGCCCGGGCTTGCCCGGGGATGCGATAATCGATGGTCACCGGGCAGCTTCCGGGGTGGTCCGCCAGCAGGGCCCCCAACTGGCGCACCTCCTCGGTGCCCACCTCCCCCGAAAGGTGGATGGCCAGGTGGCGGACCCGCTCGATGCGGGCCTCCTCCAGGGTCATGACGCGCTCCGCGGTTACCTTGTAGCCGCCGGTCTGCTCGTCCGGGGCGGCGCGCCCCTCCACCACCACCAGGGGCTCGTCGCCGCGCAGCCAGTCCCGCGCCGCTCCGTAGGCCTCGGCGAAGACCACCACCTCGGCGCGCCCGGAGGGGTCCTCCAGGCTCACGAAGGCCATGCGCTCACCCCGCCGGTTGTTGATCTCCTTGAGGGAGGCCACCAGTCCGGCGATCACCACGTTGTCCCCCTCCGCGGGGGCGAGGTCGCGGATGCGCCCCTGGGTGATCTCGGCGAGCTCCTCCATGCGGTCGTCCAGGGGGTGGCCGGAGAGGTACAGCCCGAGGGTGGCCTTCTCGCCGCGCAGCCGGTCGGCGCTGGAGAGCTCCGCCACGGCCGGATACTCGCCGATGCTGGCCGGCTCCGCCTCGCCGAACAGGCTGTCCTGGCCCACGGCGATGTCCTGCTGCACCCGCACCCCCTCCTCGAAGGCATCCTCCAGCACCTCCAGCAGGGCCGCCCGGCTGGGCGCCAGGCAGTCCATGGCCCCGGAGCGGATGAGGGCATCCGCCACCCGCTTGTTGGCCTTGCGCAGATCCACCCGGCTGGCCAGCTCGAACAGGTCGCCGAAGGGACCACCCCGCTCCCGCTCATCCAGGATGGCCTCCAGGGCGGCCTCCCCCGCCCCCTTTACGGCGCCCAGCCCGTAGCGCACGTAGCCCCGCACGGCCCGGTTCCCGTCCGGGGCCTGGCGGGCGGGGTCCTCCACGGTGAACTCCAGGTCCGAGGCGTTGATGTCCGGGGGCAGCACCTCGATGCCCATCTGTCGGCAGTCGCCGATGAAGTTCACCACCTTGTCGGTGTTGTTCATGTCCGAGGACAGCACCGCGGCCATGAGCTCGGCGGGGTAATGGGCCTTCAGGAAGGCGGTGCGGTAGGAGAGCAGCGCGTAGGCGGCCGAGTGCGACTTGTTGAAGCCGTAGCCGGCGAACTTCTCCATCAGGTCGAAGATGTAGGTGGCCTTGCCCTCGTCGATGCCGTTCTCGCGCGCCCCGGCCAGGAAGATCTCGCGCTGCTTGGCCATCTCCTCGGGCTTCTTCTTGCCCATGGCGCGGCGCAGCAGGTCGGCGGCGCCCAGGCTGTAGTTGCCGAGCACCTGGGCGATCTGCATCACCTGCTCCTGGTACAGGATGACGCCGTAGGTCTCCTTGAGGATCGGCTCCAGCTGCGGCAGCGGATAGTCCCAGTCGCGGTCCCGGCCGTGGCGGCGCTCCACGTAGTCGTCCACCATCCCCGATTCCAGCGGACCGGGCCGGTAGAGGGCCACCAGGGCGATGAGGTCCTCGAAGCGGTCCGGCTGCAGGCGCTGGATGAGCTCCTTCATGCCCGAGGACTCCAGCTGGAACACCGCCGTGGTCTCGCAGCGCTGCAGGAGCCGGAAGGTAGCCGCGTCGTCCATGGGGATCTCGTCCATATCGAGCGGATCTTCGCCCCGGTTGGCGCGGCTGCGGTTGGCCAGGGTCACCGCCTTGTCGATGACCGTCAGGGTGCGCAGGCCCAGGAAGTCGAACTTCACCAGGCCGGCCTCCTCCACGTCGTCCTTGTCGAACTGGGAGGTGACCGTGTCGCCGTCGGCTTCCTTGAAGAGCGGCACGAAGTCGGTGAGCGGCGACGGCGAGATCAGTACGCCACCGGCGTGGGTGCCGGCGTTGCGGGCCAGGCCCTCCAGCCTGCGGCCCAGGTCGATGAGGGTGGCCACGTCCTCCTCGTTGTCGTAGCGCTCGCGGAGGTCCTCCTCCTGCTCCAGGGCCTGGCTCAGGGTGATGCCCAGGTCCCCGGGCACCAGCTTGGCGATCTTGTCCACGTAGCCGTAGGGATGGCCGAGCACCCGGCCCACGTCGCGCACCACGGCCTTGGCCTTCATGGCGCCGAAGGTAATGATCTGCGCCACCTTGTCGCGGCCGTACTTCTCCGCCACGTAGTCGATGACCCGGTCGCGCTTCTCCATGCAGAAGTCCACGTCGAAGTCGGGCATGGAGACCCGCTCCGGGTTGAGGAAGCGCTCGAACAGCAGGCCGTAGCGGATGGGGTCGATGTCGGTGATCTTGAGGGCGAAGGCCACCAGGGACCCGGCCCCGGAGCCGCGGCCGGGTCCCACCGGCACGTCGTTGTCCTTCGCCCACTGGATGAAGTCCGCCACGATCAGGAAGTAGGCGGGAAAGCCCATCTGATCGATGATGCCGATCTCCCGCTCCAGGCGCTGCCAGTACTCGTCGCGCACCTCGGCCTGGCGCCCCTCGGGCACCCGGGCGAGGATCTGCGGGAAGCGCTCTTCCAGGCCGGCCCGTGCCGCCTCGGGGAAGAACTCTTCGATGCTGCGGCCATCGGGCGGCTGGTAGGCGGGCAGATAGGGGGTGCCAAAGGACAGCTCCACGTTGCAGCGCGCGGCGATGTGGCCGGCGTTGGCCACGGCCTCGGGCACGTCCTCGAACAGGGCCGCCATCTCGTCGGGCGTGCGCAGGTGGTTCTGCTCGGTGTGGCGGCGCTCCTCGCCGCGCCGCTCCAGCGTTGTCCCCTCGGCGATGGCCACCCGCACCTCGTGGGCCTCGGCCTCCTCGGCCTCGGCGAAGTGCACGTTGTTGGTGGCCACCACGGGGAGCTGGAGGCGCTGGGCCAGCTCCAGGCTGCCCTGGTTGACCGCCTCCTGACCGGTGCGCCCGGTGCGCTGCAGCTCCAGGTAGAAGCCGGCGGGGAAGAGCTCGGCGTAGTAGGCGGCGGCGGCCTCGGCGGCCTCCATGTTGCCCCGCCCCAGCCAGTAGCCCACCTCCCCCTCCAGGTTGGCGGACAGGGCGATCAGGCCGTCGCCGTGCTCCCGGAGCCACTGGTGACGGACCCGTGGCTGGCCGCGCTCCTGGCCTTCCAGGTAGCCCTTGGAGGAGAGCTGGACGAGATTGTCATAGCCGGTGCGGTCGCGGGCGAGCAGGACCAGGTGGGACAGCGGCGACTTCCCCTCCGCCTCCACCCACACCTCGGAGCCGATGATGGGCTTGATGCCGGCGGCGAGGGCCTTGTTGTAGAAGCCCACCAGGGCGAACAGGTTACCGTGGTCGGTGAGGGCCACGGCGGGCATGCCCATACCCTTGGCGCGCTCGATGAGCTCGGGCACCCGTAGGGTGCCGTCCACCAGGGAGAACTCCGAATGAACGTGGAGGTGGACGAAAGGGGGCGTGGTCATGGGTCGTGGCACCCGCTCGCGACGTGGATGGTGGGGTTCGCCCATGGGGCGGAACGCGACTCGGCGGGCGGGGCGGTGTCCCGCCGCCGGGACTTACTCCCGTGCGTTCCGGCTCACTACTTTAAAGGAACGCCGATGGATGGGCGAGGGTCCCAGGCGCTCCAGGGCCGCCCGGTGGGCCGCGGTGCCGTAGCCCTTGTGGGCGGCGAAGCCGTAGCCCGGATAGCGCGTGTCGTGCTCGGCCATCCAGCGGTCCCGGGTGACCTTGGCGAGGATGGAGGCGGCGGAGATGGCCGCGTCGCTGAGGTCGCCGCCGACGAGGCACGCCGCGTCCGGCAGCCCCGCGGGTCGGCTGTTGCCGTCGATGCGTACCCGGCAGCTCGAAAGACCAATGGCGGCCACCGCCCGCTCCATGGCCCGGTGGGTGGCCTGCAGGATGTTCACCGCGTCGATCTCGCCGGGCTCCGCCCAGCCCAGCCCGGCGGCGGCCGCCCCCTCCAGCAGGGCGTCGTGGAGGGCCTCCCGCCGCTTGGCCGAAAGCTTCTTGGAGTCGGTGAGCCCCAGCACCGGGTTGGGCTCGGCCAGGACCACCGCCGCGGCCACCACCGGGCCCGCCAGGGGGCCCCGCCCGGCCTCGTCCACCCCCACCACGGGGTCCGCGGGCAGGCCAGCCCCGTCCGGGGCCACCAGGACCCGGCGGCAGCCCCCTTCCGGCTCCTCCAGGGGCATGCCCAGCTGGGCGGGAGGCTCCTGCGCGGACACCGCTACCCCTCCCGCCGGATGTGGCCGAGCACCACCTCGGCGGCCCGGGCGGAGGGGTTCTCGCCCAGGGTGGCCCGGACCCCGGCCAGGTCCCGCCGCGCCCGCTCGCGGGCGGCGGGATCCGCCAGGTAGCGCCCCAGCTCCTCGGACACGCGGCCCGGCTCGGCGTCGTCCTGGATCAGCTCGGGGGCCACCTCGCGTCCGGCCACCAGGTTCACCATGCCGATGTGGGGCACTTTGATCAGGCGCTGGGCCAGCCAGAAGGTCACCGGCGACAGCTTGTAGAGCACCACCAGGGGGGTGCCCACCACCGCCGTCTCCAGGGTGGCCGTGCCCGAGGTCACCGCCGCGCAATCGGCGGCCGCCGCTGCGGAAAGGCTGTCCGTCACGCGGTGGAAGTTGGGCGGCTGGTACTCCGTGAGCAGCTCGTCGAGCACCTCGCCCACCGCCGGCCCGGCCACCGGCAGCACGAAATGGGCGTCGGGAAAGCGCTCCCCCAGCAGCTCGGCCGCCCGCAGCAGGACCGGGCCCATGCGCAGCACCTCGGAGCGGCGGCTGCCGGGGAGCAGGGCCACCACCGGGGCCTCCCCGGGCACCTCGAGCGCCGCCCGGGCCTGAGCCTGCTCCGGAACGGCCGGGATGCGCTCGATGAGGGGGTTGCCCACGTAGGTGACGGGCACCCCTGCCTGCTCGTAGACCTCGGTCTCGAACGGGAAGATGACCATCATGTGATCGACAATGCGGCCGATCTTGTGCACCCGGCCGCGCCGCCAGGCCCAGACCTGGGGGCTCACGTAGTAGACCACCGGGATGCCCAGCTTATGGGCGACCTTGGCCAGGCGCAGGTTGAAGTCGGGGGCGTCCACGCACACCAGGAGGTCCGGCGGCGCCTCCTTGAGTCGGGCCTTCAGCCCCTTGAATACCCGGCGTATGTCGCCGAAGTGGCGCAGCACCTCGGTCATGCCCACCACGGCAAGCTGATCGGAGGGGAACAGGGCCCGGCAGCCGGCGGCCTCCATGGCCGGCCCCGCCACCCCTTCGAAGTGGACCTCCGGCTCCCGCCCCCGCACCTCGCGGATCAGACCGGCGGCGATGCGGTCCCCGGAGGCCTCCCCGGCCACCACCATGACCCGGCGCCTGCCCGCCCCGGCCAAGGGGGTATGCCCGGCCGTTTCGGACACCGGCGCGGAGACCCCGCTCACGGCCGGGCCGTCTCCGCCACCACGGCGGCGATGCGCTCCACGTCCTCCTTGGCCAGCTCGGGGAACATGGGCAGGGCCAGAACCCGCTCGGCGAGCTCCTCGGCCACCGGGCAGGAGGCCCCGCCGGCGGCCTCGGCGAAGGCGGGCTGCCGGTGGAGCGGCACGGCGTAGTAGACCGCCGAGGCGATATCCGCGGCCTGCAGGGCCGCCTTGATCTCGTCGCGGTTCGCCGCCTGGAGCACGAACTGGTGGTAGACGTGGGCGCCCTCCTCCACCTCGGCCGGCAGGGTCACCGGCGCGTCGGCCAGGTGGCGCCGGTAGGCCATGGCCACCCGCCGCCGCCCCTCGTTGTAGGCGCGGATGCGCTTGAGCTTGGCGCGCAGCACCACCGCCTGCAGCTCGTCGAGGCGGCTGTTGAAGCCCAGCTCGTCGTGGTAGTAGGGCCGGCTGGAGCCGTGGTTGCGCAGGCGCAGAAGGCGGTCGGCCACGGCCTCGTCGTTGGTGGTGATCAGGCCACCGTCGCCCGCCCCGCCCAGGTTCTTGCTGGGGAAGAAGCTGAAGGCGCCCGCCACCCCCCAGGCCCCCGTGGTGCGCCCGCCGCGGGCCGCGCCGAAGCTCTGGGCGCAGTCCTCGACGATGGTCAGGCCGTGCTCCTCGGCCACCGCGCCCAGGGCCTCCATGTCCACCGGCTGGCCGAACAGGTGCACGGGCAGCAGGGCCCGGGTGCGCGGGGTTACCGCCGCCGCCACCGCCTCGGGGTCGAGGTTGTAGCTCTCCCGGTCCACGTCGGCGAACACCGGGCGCGCCCCCACGTAGAGGATGGCCTCGGCGGTGGCGGCGAAGGTGAAGGGGGTGGTGATCACCTCATCGCCCGGACCCACCCCGGCCGCCAGCAGGGCCAGATGGAGGGCGTCCGTTCCCGAGGCCACCCCCACGGCCCGCTGCACGCCGAGGAACCCGGCGGCCTCCTCCTCGAAGGCCTTGCCGCGCGGGCCCATGATGAACTGGCCCGTCTCGAGGACCTCGCGGATCTCGGGCTCCACCTCTTCCATGAGGGTGGCCATCTGCCCCTTCAGGTCCACCATGGGGATGCTCACGACCGGACCTCCTCAAGGTCGGCGGGAATGCCGTATTGCTGGAAGTGCTCGTCGATGGCGGCGCGCACCCGCAGCCCCAGGTCCAGGGCGTCCCGACCCTCGATGCCGGAGACGCCGATGGTGGGCTCGCCGCGGCAGGCGGCCAGGAAGATGTCCACCTCCTCGGCGAGCAGGTCGGCGCTCTCCAGGGTCTCCTGGTCGCCCCGGGCGCCCGGCACGGGGCCCTCGGCCGCCCCCTCGTCCAGCTCGTAGACCCCCATGGCCCCCTCGACGAAGTCCAGGGACACGTAGCGGTGGGGCTGGAACATCCGCACCTCGCGAACCTGCTTGCGGGCCACCCGGGAGGCGGTGACGTTGGCGACCGCGCCGTTGGCGAAGGCGATGCGGGCATTGGCCATGTCGACCTTGTCGGTGACCACCGGGATGCCGATGGCGCGCACCTCTACCACCGGGGACTGCACCCAGTGGAGGATCAGATCCAGGTCGTGGACCATCAGGTCCAGGATCACGTCGATGTCCAGGGAGCGCGGCTGGAAGGAGTTGAGGCGGTTGGCCTCCACGTAGCGGGGCGGCTGGCGGTCCCAGCCCTGCTCCCCGATCCGCCGCACCCCGGGGTGGAAGCGCAGCAGGTGGCCGGCCTGAAGGACCTTGCCGGCCCGGTCCGCGGCGTCGATGAGGGCGTCGGCCTCCTCCAGGGTCGCGGCGATGGGCTTCTCCATCAGCACGTTGACCCCGGCGTCCAGGGCGGCCACGCCAATCTCCCGGTGCATCTCGGTGGGGGCGGCGACGGTGATCACATCCACCTGCTCCAGCAGGGCGGGCAGGTCCTCGAAGACCCGGCACCCCGTCTCCTCGGCCACCTCCGCCGCCCGGCCGGCGTCCGCGTCGATCAGTCCCACCAGCTCGGCCCGGGGGTTCGCGGCGTATTTCTGGGCGTGGTACCGACCCAGGCTGCCGACCCCGACCACCCCTGCTCGCAATGGCTCACTCATGATGGTATGCGGCTCCCTTCCCCCCCGCCGACGTGCGCCAGCGGATCCTCAAGTACGATGCTGATGCCCGCCGCATCGGCGGCGGCCACCATCTCCGCCTGGTCCAGCACCAGGGTCATCCCCGCCTCCAGGGCCAGGCAGGTGGCCCCCGCCTCGGCCATCACCTCGACGGTATCCACGCCCACGGTGGGCACGTCGAAGCGGACGTCCTGTCCGGGCTTGGCCACCTTCACCACGGTGACCCCGCCCCCGCCCAGGCTGCCGCCGCGGCGGATGGCCTCGTCGGTGCCCTCGATGGCTTCCACGGCCATGACGGAGCGCTTCTTGATCACCACGCTCTGGCCGATGTCCTGGCCCGCGATGCTCTTGGCCAGCTCCCAGCCGAAGGCGATGTCCCCCTGCTCGGTCTTATCGGGATCGCGGCGGGTCAGGACCCCCGGCCCCGGAAGGAGCTCGCCGGCGTGCTCGATGGAGGAGACCAAGCGGATCCCGGCGCGGTCCAGCTCGCTCGCCACCGCCCCCAGCAGGGTGTCGTCCTTGAAGTCGGGGGCGCGGGCCATGAGCTTTACGGCGCGCAGGTCGGGGCGGAGCTTATAGATCCGGGTCTTGTGGACTTTGCCGGCCATGACGGCCTCTTCCACGCCCGCCTTGCGGAAGGCCTCGATGAGCTTGCCCAGCTGGCCGAGGCGCAGCCAGGTCAGCTCGTCCACGTGGGCACGGATGTCCGGGTCGCTCTCCTCGCGGATGGCCGCGCAGAAAACCCGGTATCCCTGGGCCCGCAGGCTGTCGGCGTAGAGGAGGGGGAAGCGCCCGTAGCCGGCGATCAGGCCGATCACCGGGGCGCCCGCCCCGCCGGTCACCGCACCACCCCCCGCTCGGACTGGCGCAGGAAGTCCATGACCTGCCGCACCTCGGCGATCTCGGCGTCCGCCGTCGCCTCCAGCTCCGCCAAGGCCTGCTCCCGCGGCCGGCGCTTGTGGAACAGGGCCTTGAAGGCCCGCTTGAGGCCGTCCACCGTCTCCTTGGAGAAGCCGGCCCGGTCCAGGCCGACGGTGTTGGGTCCGTACAGGCGGGCCCGGTTACCGGCCACGGAGGCGAAGGGGGGGACATCCATGGAGACCGCCGAGGCCCCGCCGACGAAGGCGTACGGGCCGATGTGGCAGAACTGGTGCACCGCCGTCATGCCGCCGATGATGGCGTGCTCGCCCACGGTGACATGCCCGGCGAGGGTGACGGCGTTGGACAGCACCACGTGGTCCCCCACCTGGCAGTCGTGGGCCACGTGCACGTAGGCCATCACCAGGACGTCCGAGCCCACCCGGGTCACGCCGCCCCCCTCCTCGGTACCGAGGTGGAGCGTGGCGGACTCGCGGATGATGGTGTCCGCCCCGATCTCCAGATAGGTCGCACCGCCGCCGTACTTCTTGTCCTGGGGCGGAGCGCCCACGGAGGCGAACTGGAAGATCTGGACGCCGGGGCCGATCCGGGTGTTGCCCTGGATGACCACATGGGGACCGATCCAGGCCCCCGCGCCGATGGATACGTTCGGGCCGATGACGGAAAAAGGGCCCACCTCCACGTCCGAGGCCAGATCCGCTGCGGGATCCACCCATGCCGTTTCGTGAATCATGCTCTCAATCCGCCGTGATGGTCGCCATGAGCTGGGCGTCGGCGGCCCGCTCGTCGTCCACGTAGGCCGCGGCGTCGAACTGCCAGACCTTCCCCCGGTGCTTGGTCACAGCCACCTCCATCCGCAGTTGGTCCCCCGGCACCACGGGCTTGCGGAAGCGGGCCTTGTCGATCCCCATGAAGTAGACGTGCTTGTCCTGGGTGGCCTCGGGCTCGGACTTGCAGGCCAGCAGGCCGCCCACCTGGACCAGGGCCTCGACGATGAGCACCCCCGGCATGATCGGGAAGTCCGGGAAATGGCCCTCGAAGAACGGCTCGTTGAAGGTGACGTTCTTGATGGCCGTCATCCGTTCGCCCGGCTCCCACTCCAGGATCCGGTCCACCAGCAGAAAGGGGTAGCGGTGAGGCAGGTACTGCAGGATGCCCTCGATCCCCAGGTCGTCCGATCTCGCCTCCACTTTAGGAATCTCCTTCTTCAGGGTTTCGCTTCTCCGCCCGCTCCAGGGCCCTCAACCGCTCCCGAAAGGAGCTCAGCTGGCGCAGCGAGGCTTGCTCTCGCCGCCAGTCATTGTGCGGTTGATGCGGAAAGCCGGCGTAGACGCCGGGCTTGTCGATGCTGCTGATAACTCCGGCCTTGGCGCCGATGGTGGTTTCGGGAGCCACATGCAGGTGCCCGGCAATCCCGGCCTGGGCGGCCACGGTACAGTGCTCCCCCAGCTCGGCACTGCCCGCGAGCCCCGCCAAGCCCGAGATGACGCAATGCGCCCCGATTCGGCAGTTGTGGCCAATCTGCACCAGGTTATCGACCTTGGTGCCCCGGCCCACGCGGGTCTCCTCAAGGGCCGCGCGATCGATGCAGGTATTGGCGCCGATCTCCACGTCGTCCTCGATCACCACCCGGCCCACCTGGGGGATCTTTCGGTAGGCGCGCCCCTCCGGGGCCAGGCCGAATCCGTCGGACCCCAGCACCACCCCCGCGTGGAGGCGGACGCGCCGGCCCAGCTCGGTGCCGGCGTACAGGGTGACATTGGGACCCAGGCGGCTATCCGCCCCGACGACGCAGTGGTCGCCCACCACGGTGCCCGCCTCGATCCAGGCCCCCGACTCGATGCGCGCCCCGGCGCCGATCACCACCTGGGCCTCCAGGCGGGCGTCCTCCGCCACCTCGGCCCCCGAGCCGAGCACGGCGGTGTGATGGATGCCCGGCTCCGGACGGGCTTCCGGGAAGAGCAGCTCCAGGGCGCGGGCCCAGGCGGCGTAGGGGTTGTCCGCCACCAGGGCGGTGCCGGGGAATTCCTCGGCGGCCTGCGGGGCGAGGATCACGGCTCCCGCTCCGGTCCGTGCCAGCTGCTGGCGGTAGCGGGGGTTGGCGAGAAAGGAGAGATCCTCCCCACCCGCTTTCTCCAGGGACGCGGCCCCGGAGATCCGACGGCCCCCCTCGCCGCGGATCTCCAGGCCCAGCTCGGCCGCCAGCTCCCCCGCCTTCATGGGCTGTCGTGCCTTCGCCATCAGTTCCCGCCCTCGTCGTTCAGCTCCCGGAGAACCCGGTCGGTCAGGTCCACCCGGTCGGCCACGTACATGGCCGACGGCCCGGTGGCGATGAGGGCGTAGCCCTCCTGCTCGCCGATGCGGTTCACGATCCGGGAAACCCGGTCGTAGAGGTCCTCCAGCACCTCGCTCCGCTGGGTCTCGATATCCGCCTGGGCCTGCTGTTGGGCCCTGCGGAACTCCTGCATGGCACGCTGGAGCTCGCGCTGCTTCTTCTCCTGCTGCCCCTCGCTCATGAGGCTGGATTGCTTCTCCACCTCCTTACGGAGCGCCTCCACCCGTTCACGCTCCTCCTCCAGGGCGCTTTGCCGCTCCTTCACCCGGGCCTCCAGCTCCTGGCGGGCGGCCTGCGCCCGGGTGGAGTTTTCCACCACCTGCCGCACGTCCACGTAGCCGATCTTGTTCTCCTGCGCGAAGGCGGGCCCGCCCCAGAGCATCCCCACCACGAACAGCGCGCAAACCGTCCCCAGCAACCGCCGCATCGCTCACCTCCCTTTTCCGTTCGCCCCCGAACCCCGGTCCGCCCGCTCCGGGGTCAGGCAGGGGCTACATATTCGTCCCGATGGTGAACTGGAACCGCTGCAGGTCGTCCTCCGGCTCGTACTGGACCGGGACCGCGTAATCGAAGCGCAGCGGGCCCATGGGGGAGAACCAACGGAAGCCGATGCCCACAGAGGCCCGCAGCTCACTGGGGTCGATCTCCTGACCGGGGCCGTACACCCAGCCCGCATCGGCGAAGACGGCCCCGCGGATGCCCTGCGTATCCTCCGCCCCGGGGATCGGGAAGATGAATTCGCTGTTGGCCTGCAGCTTGGTCACGCCGCCGATGGGATTCCCGTCCGGGTCCTCGGGGCCCAGGCTGTAGGTGTCGAAGCCGCGTACGCTCCGCGCACCGCCGAGGTAGAAGTGCTCGTAGAATGGCACCGACTCGCCGTTGTAGCCCTCCAGGCGCCCGGCCTCCACACCCAGACTGACGGTGGAGGCGGACAGGAGCGGGAAGTAGACCTGGGATTTCACGTTCCCGCGCAGGTAGCGGGTATCGCCCCCGGGCAGGGAGGCCTCGGTGATCAGCTCGTTCTTCCAGCCCTTGCGCGGGAAGATGGTGGAATCCCGCGAGTCGTAGGTCAGGGTGTTGCGCAGCAGGAGGTGGTCCTGCGTGCCCAGGAACTCCTCCTCCTCGGCCCCCAGCTCCAGCGTGCCGCTTTCCGTATCCGTCTGCTCGAAGGCCAGGCGCAGGCTGTCCCGCCAGTACTCGGAGAGGGGGAAGCCGAGGCGCCCGGCCAGTCCGGCGCGGTCCTGGCTGTAGCGGAACAGGGTCAGGCGGTCCGTGTCCCGCTTGGTGTAGTAGACGTCCCCGCCGAGGCTGACGCCGTCCACCGTGAAATAGGGCTCGGTGACGGACAGGTTAAGGGACTGGTTCACCCCGCCGATGTCTGCCTGGAGGGAGAGCCGCTGCCCCCGTCCGAACAGGTTGTTCTGCTTGATGGAGCTGGTGAACAGGACACCTTCCACGTCCGAATAGCCCACCCCCACGCTGAACTGCCCCGTGGGCCGCTCCTCCACCGACAGGTCGAGATCCACCGCGTCGTTGCGGCCCGGGACGCTTGGGGTCTCCAGGTTCACCGAGTCGAAGTAGCCCAGCCGGTTGACGCGCTCCTTGGAGCGCTGGATCTTGCTGGTCTGGTAGCGGGCCGACTCCATCTGCCGGAACTCCCGGCGGATCACCCGGTCCTGGGTCCGGTCGTTGCCCTCGATGTTCACCTCGTTGACGGAAACCCGCCGCCCCGGGGAGACCCGGAAGTCCAGATCCACCGTTCGGGCCTCCTCGTCCACATCGGGCATGGGGTTGACGTTGGCGAAGGCAAAGCCCTCGTCACCGACCCGCTGGGAGACGGCCTCCACGGACTTCTGCACCCGGCTGCGGGAGAACAGGTCCCCTTCCTCCAGCTCCACCAGCGACCAGAGGTCCTCCTCCGGCACCACCGTGTCCCCGGAGAAGCTCACCTCCTCCAATCGGTACTGCGCCCCTTCGGTGATGTTGATGGTCACGAAGACGTGCTGACGCTCGGGGGAGAGCTGCACCTGGGTGGAGTCCACCTGGAAGTTCAGGTGGCCCCGGTCCATGTAGTAGGACCGGAGCGATTCCAGATCGGCCATCAGGTTCTGACGGGCGTACTGGTCCTTCCCGGACAGGAAGGCGAAGGCGGCCGAATCGGTAAGGTTGAACTGGCCCTTCAGGGTCTCGTCCGTGAAGCGCTCGTTGCCGACGATGGCGATCTGGGAGATCTTGGCGGGCCTTCCCTCGTCGACCTCGAAGGTGATGGCCACCCCCTCCTCCCCGGAGGCGTCGGTCTCCGCGTTCACCTCCACGGCGTAGTAGCCCTGGGCGTTGTACTGGCGCTCCAGCTCCAGGGTGGCCCGGCGCAGACCGGACCGGGAGAACATCTTGCGCTCCTCCAGGCCGAAGGACTGGAAGGCCTCCCGCACCTGATCCTCCTGAAGCTCCTCCATGCCCTGGAAGGTGATGCCGGTGACCACCGGCTTCTCCTCCACCTCCACCACCAGGGTGCCGTTCTCGCGGAGGAGCTGGACGTCCCGGAAGAAGCCCGTCTCGTAAAGGGCGTGGATCGCCCGTTGGGCCGCTGGGGGGTCAACCTCCTCGCCCACCTCCACGGGGAGGTAGTTGCGCACCGTACCTTCCTCGATGCGGTCCGCGCCACGGATGTCGATGCCCTCGACGGTGAACGCGGCGGCCGCCGGCGCCAGCGCTGCGCCGACGGCCGCTACCACTGTAACCACCACTTTCCGCAGGACGTGCATTATTGGAACAGCCGTTGGATGTCGTTGTAGAAGGCGAAGACCATGATGGCCAGCAGGGCCATGATGCCCACCTGCTGCCAGCGGGCCATGGTCTCCTCGTCCAGCGGGCGGCCGCGGATCCCCTCGATGGCCTGGAACAGCAGGTGCCCCCCGTCCAGGACGGGGATAGGCAGCAGGTTCAGGAAGCCCAGGCTCAGGCTGATCATCCCCAGGAACCAGAGGAAGGGCACCAGGCCCGCCTCCGCGGACTGTCCGGCGAACTGGGCGATGGCGATGGGCCCACCGAGGTTATCGCTGGAGACGGAGCCCGTCACCATGCGCGCGAGCATCTCCACCGTAAGCCACAGCATCTCCCCGGTCTTCTTCACCCCTTCCCACAGGGCCCCCAGGGGACCGTAGCGGACGGTAACCTGGAGCTCCTCGCCCAGGGGCTCGGGGCGGATACCGATCTGGCCCACCTCCTCTTCCCCGGGTCCCGACACCGCCGCCGGGACCACGGACAGCGCGCGCTCCTCGCCGTCCCGCCGGACACGGATCTCCAGGGGCTCGCCCGGGCTCCCCCGCACCAGGGTCAGAAATCGGTGCCAGGAGGCCACAGGCTCGCCGTCCACGGCGACCACCCGGTCGCCGGCCTGCAGCCCCGTCTCCGCCGCCGGGGAGCCGGGCTCCACCTGGCCCACCGTCACCGGCTGGTAAGGGGCCAGGCCCACGGACTGGTAGAGGAAGTCCTCCTGGAGGTTCTCGCCACCCACCCCCGAGAGGTCCAGAACGGTCTCCCGGCCCGCTCCGCCGTCGGTCACCCCCAAGGTCACCGCCTCCCGGGCCATGGCGGCCTGCATCAGGGCCACCTGGGCCTCGTTCCAGGACCGTACCGGCTTGCCCCCCACGGTCTCGATCTCCTGGCCGATGCGCAGCTCGGCCTGGGCGGCCGGCGACTCCGGGGCGACGTAGCCGACCTGCGGGACCAGGCCCTGCACCCCGATCAGGTACACCGCCACGAAGGCCGCGGCGGCGAAGATGAAGTTCATGATCGGCCCGGCGGCCGCCACCGCCATCCGGTGCGGCACCGGCTTGCGGTTGAAGGCCCGGTGGGCCTCCTCGGGGGCCAGCTCCGGCTCCTCGCCCGGGACTTCCCCGGCCATCTTCACGTAGCCGCCCAGCGGCAGGGCGGCCAGCACGTACTCCACGCCGTCCTTGCCCTTGCGGCTGAGCAGGGCGGGCCCGAAGCCCACGGAGAACTTGAGCACCTTGATGCCGACCCGCCGCGCCACCCAGAAGTGGCCGTATTCGTGGACCGTGATCAGGACCCCGATGGCCACCACGAACATCACGATGGTATGGAGAAGTTCCATGGGTGCAGGCCGTCCTTAGGTTGATTGATGGCGCCCGGGCACCTAGCGGGCCTCGCGGGCCAGCACCTCGCCGGCGAGGCGCCGGGCCTCGACGTCGGCGGCGCGTACGGTGTCCAGGGAATCGGCGGGCTCCGGCCGGGCGGCGTCCAGGGTGCCGGCGATCACCCGCGTGATGCCGGGGAAGTCCAGGCGCTCGTCGAGGAAGGCGTCCACGGCCACCTCGTTGGCTGCGTTGAGGATGGCGGGGGCCGTGCCGCCCACCTCCAGGGCCCGAAAGGCCTGCGGCAGGGCGGGGAAGCGGTCGAAATCGGGGGCCTCGAAATGGAGCTCCCCGAGCCGCGCCAGCTCCAGAGACTCCACCCCGCTCTCCACGCGATCGGGATGGGCCAGGGCAGCCGCGATGGGCGTGCGCATGTCCGGATGACCCAGCTGGGCCAGGAGGGAGCCGTCCAGGTACTCCACCAGGGAATGGACGATGGACTCGGGGTGGACCACCACCTTGATGCGGTCCGGCGGCAGGGCGAACAGCCAGTAGGCCTCGATGACCTCCAGGGCCTTGTTCATCATGGTGGCGCTGTCCACGGAGATCTTGCGCCCCATGTCCCAATTGGGGTGGGCCACCGCCTCCTCTGGGGTCACCTGCGCCAGGGAGTCCGCCGCGCGGGTACGGAACGGCCCGCCGGAGGCGGTGAGCTGGATGCTGCGGACCCCGGCGGTGTCGCCGTCCTCCGGGAAGACCTGGAAGATGGCGTTGTGCTCGCTGTCCACAGGTATGATGGTGGCGCCGGCCCGCCGCGCCTCCTCCATGAACAGGGCCCCGGCCATCACCAGGCACTCCTTGTTGGCCAGCAGCACCCGCTTGCCGGCGCGCACCGCGGCCAGGGTGGGCTCCAGGCCCGCTGCGCCGACGATGCCCCCCACCACCTGGTCGGCGTCCGGATGGGCGGCCACCTCGCACAGGGCGGCGTCCCCCGAACGCACCTCGATGCCGGTCAGGCCCTCCCGCTCCAGGGCGGCCGCCAGCTCCCCGGCGGCCTCTTCATCACGCAGGACCGCGTAGCGGGGCCGGTGGCGCCGGCAGGGCTCCAGGAGGGCCTCGCCGCTCCGGTTCGCGGCCAGGGCCAGCACCTCGAAACGGTCGGGATTGCGGGCCAGCACATCCAGGGTGCTGCCGCCGATGGATCCGGTAGCCCCCAGCACCACGACGCGGCTCATACACCCACCCCCCATAGACACAGAACGAACGCGGGAACCCCCGCCGTCAGGCTATCGATGCGGTCCAGCAAGCCGCCGTGTCCCGGCAGCCACTGACCCGAGTCCTTCAGCCCCGCCCGGCGCTTGAACATGGACTCGGAAAGATCCCCCACCTGGCCGATCAAGGCAACCAGAATCGCCACGGCCGCCAGGACGGCGGGACCGCCCACCTCCAGGGGCGCCTGCCAGGCCAGCACACCCCCGGCCAATCCGGCCAGCAGCGCGCCCCCCACCAGGCCCTCCCAGGTCTTGCCGGGGCTCACGTGCGGGGCCAGCTTGTGCCGGCCCCAGGCCTTGCCCACGCCGTAGGCGCCGATATCCGCTGCCCAGATGGCCACCAGCACCGCCAGGCCGCGCCAGGGGCTGTCCTGCACCAGGTCCACCAGCAGGGCCAGGGCCGGCGCCAGGGTCGCCAGTCCCGCCAGGCCGTGGGCCGCGCGGAACGCCGGCTCGTCCGTCTGCGGGCGGAACACCGGGATCTCAGCGATGACCAGCACCCACCACAGCCCCGCCACCAGGGCCACGGCCACCGGATCCACCTGAGTGAGGACGTAAGTCAGGCCCGCCACCAGGCCGCCGTAGAGCAACCGCCCCGCGCCGTGGATATGGATGAGACCGGCCCACTCGATGCCCCCGACGAGGGCCAGGAATAGCCCGAGTGCGAGGAGACCTTGGGAAGGAAGGAGGAAGAGCCCCGCCAGGACCAGGGGGATCAGGACGAGGGCAGTGAGGATACGGGATTTAATGGCCTGTGAGCGCGTTGGCTTGTTCACCTGTGCGTCCGAAGCGGCGTTGGCGTTTGCTGAAGCTCTCGAAGGCCGCCTGCAGCGCCTCCTCGTCGAAGTCGGGCCACAGGGTCGGCGTGAAGTACAGCTCGGTGTAGGCGAGCTGCCAGACCAGGAAATTGCTGATGCGCTGCTCGCCGCCCGTGCGGATGAACAGGTCCGGCTCGGGCAGGTCCGCCAGGGCCAGGCGCGAGCGGATGGCCTCCTCGCCGATGTCCGCTGGATCCAGGCTTCCCTCGGCCGCCTCGCGGGCCAACTGCTGGGTCGCCTGGGCGATGTCCCAGCGGCCGCCGTAGTTGGCGGCGATGTTCAGGGTCATCCGGGTGCCCTCGGCGGTGGTCGCCTCGGCCCGCTCGATCAGCGGGATCAGATTGTCCCCCAAACCCTGGCGGTCGCCAATCACCCGGAGGCGGATGCCGTTTTCACGGAGCGCTTCCACCTCCCGCTCCAGCACCCACCGGAACAGCCCCATGAGGGCCCGCACCTCGCTGGCGGGGCGCCGCCAGTTCTCCGAGGAGAAGGCGAACAGGGTAAGGGCCTCCACTCCGGCCTCGCCGCAGCCCCGGACCGCCGTCCGCACGGATTCCAGGCCCCGGCGGTGGCCCTCCACGCGTGGCAGGTGGCGCTGCTTGGCCCACCGGCCGTTGCCGTCCATCACCACGCTCACATGGCGGGGGATGCGTTGGTCCGTTCCCCCTTGCTCCTCGGGCAACCGGTTACACCTCCATGAGGTCCGCTTCCTTGGCGTCGAGGATGGCGTCCACCTCGGCGACGTAGCGGTCCGTCAGCTCCTGGATCTCCTTCTCGGCCCGGCGCACCTCGTCCTCGCCGGCGTCACCGTCCTTTTCCAGCTTCTTGAGGTCCTGGTTGGCGTCCCGGCGCACGTTCCGAATGGCTACCCGGGTCCCCTCGCCCATCTGGCGCACATGCTTGGCCAGCTCCTTGCGCCGCTCCTCCGTGAGCTCGGGCATGGGCACCCGAACCACGTCGCTGGACGCGGAGGGGTTGAGCCCGAGATCGGCGTTATGAATGGCCCGCTCGATCTTCGGGATCATGTCCTTTTCGTAGGGCTTGATGGTGATGGTGCGGGCATCGGGCACGGCCATGTTGGCCACCTGGTACAGGGGCACCTCGCTGCCGTAGTACTCCACCGTCACCGGATCGAGAACGCTGGCGTGGGCGCGCCCCGTGCGCACCTTGCTCAGGTCGTCCTTGAGGGCCTCGATGCTCTTCTGCATCCGGTCTTCGGCGTCTAGCTCGATCTCTTCGATCATGGCTTCGCCTCCTCCGCCTCCACCCGGGTTCCCTCGTCCTCGCCCATCACCACCCGCAGCAGGGCCCCGGGCTTGACGCAGTTGAACACCACGATGGGCAGACGGTTGTCACGGCACAGGGTAATGGCGGTGGCATCCATCACCCGCAGGTCCTGGGCGATGACGTCCATGTAGGTGAGCCGCCGGTAGCGCATGGCGTCGGGGTTGGATACGGGGTCGTCGGTGTAGACCCCGTCCACCTTGGTGCCCTTGAGCACCACGTCCGCCCCGATCTCCATGGCCCGCAGGCTCGCCGCGGTATCGGTGGTGAAGAAGGGATTGCCCGTCCCGGCGCCGAAGATCACCACCCGGCCCTTCTCCAGGTGCCGCATCGCCCGCCGCCGGATGTAGGGCTCCGCCATCTGCTGCATTTCGATGGCGGTCTGGACTCGGGTGGGCAGCCCATGGCTCTCCAGCGCGTCCTGGAGGGCCAGGGCGTTCATGACCGTGGCCAGCATGCCCATGTAGTCGGCGGTGGCCCGGTCCATGCCCTCGGCGGCCGGGGCCACCCCCCGGAAGATATTGCCGCCGCCGATGACCACCGCCACCTGCACACCGGCGGCGGCCACCTCCTGGACCTCCTGGGCGATCCGTTCCAGCACGGCATGGCTGATCCCGTAGGGCTCGTCGCCCATCAGGGCCTCGCCGGAGAGCTTCAGGAGCACCCTCCGGTACGCCGGCTCCCGTGTGTCCGGGTCGGTCACGGTGGCTTACTCCCCGAGCTGCTCTTTCACTTCCTCGGCAAAGTCCTTCTGCTCCACCTCGATGCCCTCGCCCACCTCGTAGCGCACGAAGCGACGGACGCGGATGTTCTCGCCCAGCTTGGCCACCACCTCCTTGGTGTACTCGCCGACCGTCTTGTCGGGGTCCTTCACGAAGGGCTGGTCGAGCAGGGTGATGGCGGAGAGGTTCTTGTTCAGCTTGCCCTCGAGGATCTGGTCCACCACGTGCTCGGGCTTGCCGGCCACGGTTTCCTCGGACTGGGACTTGATCAGGTCCTTCTCCTCCTGGACCCGCTCCTCGGGGATGTCCTCGCGGCGCACGTACTCGGGGTTGGAGGCGGCCACGTGCATGGCGATGTCGCGGGCGAAGTTCTGGAAGTCCTCGTTCTTGCCCACGAAGTCCGTCTCGCAGTTCACCTCCACGAGCACGCCGATCTTGCCGTTGCCGTGGATGTAGGAGGTCACCACGCCCTCGGCGGCGGTGCGGCCGGCCTTCTTCTCCGCCTGGGCCAGGCCCTTCTGCTTGAGGACCTCCATGGCCTTGTCCATGTCGCCCCCGGCCTCCTCCAGGCACTTCTTGCACTCCATCATGCCGGCGCCGGTGCGCTCACGGAGGGTCTTCACGTCCTGCGCGCTGATACTCATAGCCCTGCTGTTCTCCCTGAAATCCGGTTGATCCCTGCGGGGCCGCCGCCGGCCCCTCCAGACGGCCAAAGCCGCCGGCGAACCGGCGGCTGGCCAAACGATGCGGTGCGGGGGCTCAGGAAGAGGCCCCGGCGTCGTCGTCGGTCACCTCGACCATCTCCTCGTCGCCGGACACGGTGGTGGTCATCTCCACCTCCCGATCCTGGCGCCCCTCGAGGATGGTGTCGGCCGCGGTGGTCACGTAGAGCTTGATGGCCCGCACGGCGTCGTCGTTGCCGGGGATGATGTAGTCCGCCCTGGAGGGGTTCACGTTGGTGTCGGCCACGGCCACCACCGGGATGCCCAGCTTCTTGGCCTCGGCCACCGCGATGGACTCGCGCTCCATGTCGATGACGAACATGGCGTCCGGCACGCCGTTCATGTCCTTGATGCCGCCCAGGCTCCGCTCCAGCTTGGAGCGCTCGCGCTCCAGCAGCAGGGACTCTTTCTTTGGCAGCATCTCGAAGGTGCCGTCCTCGGCCATCCGCTCGATGTCCTTGAGGCGCCGGATGGAGTTGCGGATGGTCTGCCAGTTGGTGAGCATGCCGCCCGGCCAGCGGTGGTTCACGTAGTACATGCCGCAGCGCTGGGCCTGCTCGGCGACCACGTCGCGCGCCTGGCTCTTGGTCCCCACGAAAAGCACCTTGCCGCCGTTGCGGGACAGATCCCGCAGGAAGGCCATGGCCTCCCGGAACAGGGGCACGGTCTTCTCGAGGTTGATGATGTGGATCTTCTTGCGGGCACCGAAGATGTACGGGCCCATCTTGGGGTGCCAACGGCTGGTGCGGTGCCCGAAGTGGACGCCCGCTTCCAGCATCTCGCGCATGGAAACGTTTTCTGCCGCCATTGGATCGCTCCTTATGGGGGTTGGGCCTCCGCCCGCCCGCACCCGGTCATCCCGCCCCGGCCGCTTCGGGCCTACTCGGGGACGGGACACCCCACCGGGTGTGTCGGCGAGCGTGGGGTTTCGCGCCGGTCGGCCCCGGCGCACGGTAAAGGCGGATTTATACCACTCACGGCCTTTTGCGGCAATCGAGCCGTCCGTTGGGGTCCAAGCCCCAGTTGGGTTAGGATAGCCCACTTTTCCGGCCCCGCACCAACCCCGACGGGGCCCCGAACCGAGAGGATCCCGGTGCGTTTCGAGCAGCCCCTTCTGGAGGGAACCCTGATCCGCCGCTACAAGCGGTTTATGGCCGACGTGGAGCTCACGGACGGCTCCGTGGTAACCGCCCATTGCGCCAACTCCGGCTCCATGGCCACCTGCAAGGATCCGGGCCAGCCGGTGATGCTGCTGCCGGCGGACTCGCCCAAGCGCAAGCTCAAATACACCTGGGAGCTCTACCACAGCGGCGGCAGCTGGGTGGGCGTGAACACCCACCGCCCCAACGCCCTGGTGGCCGAGGCCATCGCCGCCGGCGAGGTGGCCGAGCTGGCCGGCTACGCCACCCAGCGCCGGGAGGTGAAGTACGGCCGCAACAGCCGCATCGACATCCTCCTGGAGGACCCCGAAAAGGGCCCCTGCCACGTGGAGGTGAAGAACTGCACCCTGCTGGCCCCGGACGGGGCGGTGCGCTTCCCCGACGCGGTCACCGAGCGGGGCCGCAAGCACCTCGACGAGCTGATGGAGCTGGCCGCCGACGGCGGGCGGGCGGTGATGTTCTTCCTGGTCAACCGCGCCGACGGGGAGGGCTTCGGCCCCGCCGACCACATCGACCCCGCCTACGGGGAGCGCCTGCGCGAGGCCGCGGAGGCCGGCGTGGAGCTGCTCGCCTACCGCACCCGCATCACCCCGGAGGGCATCGGGCTGGCCGGGGCCGAGCCCATCGACCTGGGCCCCGCCCACGAGCTGGCCCCCGCTTAGCCCAACGGGCCCCGTGCCCTATAATTGGTCCAAACCCAGAACGAGTCCCCGGAACGGATCTGCCATGTCGGTTCATATAAAGTCTGCCGAAGAGCTCGAGAAGATGCGCGTCTCCGGACGCCTGGCCGCCGAGGTGCTGCGGATGATCGCCCCCTACGTCAAACCGGGCGTGACCACCGGCGAGCTGGACCGCATCTGCCACGACTACATCGTCAACGAGCAGGGCGCCTACCCTTCCCCCCTGAACTACCACGGCTTCCCCAAGTCGGTGTGCACCACGGTGAACCACCAGGTCTGCCACGGCATCCCGGGGGACCGGGAGCTGCGCGACGGCGACATCCTCAACATCGACATCACCGTCAACAAGGACGGCTGGCACGGCGACACCAGCAAGATGTTCTACGTGGGCGAGCCCTCCAAGAAGGCCCGCAAGGCCTCGGAGGTGGCCCACGAGTCCATGGTGCGGGGCATCGAGCAGGTACGCCCCGGGGCCACCCTGGGCGACATCGGCCACGCCATCCAGACCTACGCCGAATCCCAGCACTGCAGCGTGGTGCGCGAGTACTGCGGCCACGGCATCGGCCAGGGCTTCCACGAGGAACCCCAGGTCATGCACTATGGGCGTCCCGGGGAAGGGCTCACGCTGGAGCCGGGGATGGTGTTCACCATCGAGCCCATGATCAACGCGGGCAAGCGCCACGTGAAGCTCCTCAAGGACGGCTGGACGGTGGTCACCAAGGACCACTCCCCCTCCGCCCAGTGGGAGCACACCCTCGTCGTCACGGAGGACGGCTACGAGGTGCTCACCCAGCTACCCGGCGACCCCCTCTAGCGCGGCTGGAGGGACGCCGAAGGGAGCGCCCATGTCTCCCCCCGGCCCCCGGCCTGCATACCGGCTGCGCCACCGCGATCGGATCTTCCCCGAGCGGGAATTCCCGGAACGGATCGCGGAGATCCAGCGCCTGCACCCCCCGGGCCAGGGCTGGACGCCCCCGGTCAAGGCCGCCTTCCTGGAGCGGTTCCGCGCCACCTACGAGGAAGGGCGCGCCTTTCTGGAAAGCCGTTTCGAGGAGGGGGCCACCGGGCGGGAGATCGTCCGCGGCCACGCCTACCTCACCGACCGCCTGATCCAGAGCCTCTGGCGCCTGCTGCCCGACTACCTGGAGACGGCGCGGCGCTCGGCCCCCCTGTGCGTCCTCGCCGTGGGCGGCTACGGGCGCGCCGAGCTGCACCCCCATTCCGACGTCGACCTCCTGGTCCTCCACGACGACACCGCCACCACGGCCGCAGCCTTCGCCGAGCCCCTCCTGCACTTCCTCTGGGACATGGGCCTGCCTGTCAGCAACGCCCTGCGCACGCCCGAGGAGTGCATCGGCGACGCCGACGCGGACATCACCATCCGCACCACGCTGCTGGAGGCCCGCCTGCTGGCGGGGGACCGGGACCTCTACGACCGCTTCCGGGAGACCTTCCTCGAGCGGGGACGAGGGGAGCCGGGCGACTTCATCGCCGCCAAGCTCGAGGAGCAGCGCCAGCGGCACGCGCGCTACGGGGGGCCGGTCTACAATCTGGAGCCCAACGTCAAGGAGAGCTGGGGCGGGCTGCGGGACCTCCACCTGCTGTTCTGGGTGGCGCGCCACCTCCACGACGTGGCCACCCTGCGCGACCTGGTGAAGCGGGGGGTCCTGTCGGCGGGGGAGCTCCGGTCGCTGGCCCGGTCCCAGGAGTTCCTGTGGCGGGTTCGCAACGGGCTGCACTACCTCACCGGGCGCAACGAGAACCGCCTGCAGTTCGACCACCAGCGCACCCTGGCGGAGCGCTTCGGCTACCGGGACACCGCCGCCACCCTGGCGGTGGAGAAGTTCATGAAGCGCTACTACCGCACCCTGCGCCAGGTGGTGGCCCTCACCAACATCGGCCTGCAGACCCTGCAGCAGGCGGGAGCAGCCCCCGAGGCGCGCCCCGCCGGGCCGGGCATGCGCTACCGGGGCCCCTACCTGGAGGCCGAGCGCCCCGAGGAGTTCCAGGAGGATCCTGCCCGAATCCTGACCTTCTTCGCCGACGCCCAGCACCTGGAGGAGCTGCCGCCCCTGGAGGCCGGCACCCTGCGGGCCCTGTGGGCCGGGGCGCGCAACGTGGACGGCGCCGTGCGGGCGGACCCGCGCGTCCGGGAAGGGCTGCTGCGCATCCTGAGCACCCCGGGCCGGGTGGCCGGGGTGCTGCGGCGCATGAACACCTACGGCCTGCTCGGCCGCTTCCTCCCGGAATTCGGGCGCATCGTCGGGCAGACGCAGCACAACCTATACCACATCTACCCGGTGGACGAGCACACCCTGCGCGCCATGGAGGTGGTGGACCAGTTCCACCGCGAGGAGTCCCCCCTGGCCATGGAGTCTCCCCTCGCCTGCCGCCTGGCCCGGCAGGTGCGCCGCCCCGAGATCCTCTACCTGGGCCTGCTCTGCCACGACATCGCCAAAGGCCGGGCCGGCGACCACTCCCTGCTGGGGGCCCGGGTGGCCCGCCGCCTGGGCCGGCGCCTGGGCCTGGACCCCGAGGACGCCGGGATCGCCGCCTGGCTGGTCCACGACCACCTCTACCTCTCCCAGGTGAGCCAGAAGCGGGACATCCACGACCCGGAGGTGATCGGCGAGGTGGCCTACCGCGTCCGCACCCAGAACCACCTGGACCTGCTGTTCCTCCTAACCGAGGCGGACATGCGGGCCACCGGCCCCAAGGTCTGGAACACCTGGAAGGCCCAGCTCCTGACCGACCTCTACTTCAACGTCCGGCAGGCCCTGCGCACCGGGGTACCCGCCGACACCCGGGCCCGCGCTCGGCGGATCCGCCGGCGGATCATCGAGACCCTGCAGGAGGAGGGATTCGATCCGGAAGAGGTGCGGGCCCACCTGAAGCGGGTCGGCCAGGACTACCTGCTGCACTACCATCCCGAGGAGCTGACCCAGCACACCCGCGCCCTGCTGGGCCGCGCGGGGCCCACCATCGTGGAGGTGGCCCCGCACATCCGGGCCGGCGGCACCGAGATCCTGCTCTACACCCCGGACCGGGCGGGCCTGTTCACCCTGGCCACCGGCACCCTGGCCAGCCTGGGCCTAAACATCATGGAGGCCAAGGTCCACACCACCCGCGACCACTGGGCCCTGGACTCCTTCCTGGTCCTGGACCAGGAGGACCGGCCGGTGCACGACCCCCGGGACCGGGCGCGCATCCGGGACCACCTCCAGGCGGCCCTGACGCAGCCCGCCTCGCTGCCGCCGGCCCCCAGCCGCCAGGGCTATCGCCAGCGGGCCCAGCGCCACTTCCACACCCCCGTGCGCGTCACCTTCCACCCCGGCAGCGCCGCGGGGGAGACCACCGCCGAGGTGATCGCCCCGGACGCCCCGGGGGTGCTCTACCGGATCGCGCGCATCCTCAACGAATTCGGCTGCCAGATCCACGCCGCCAAGGTGGCCACCTTCGGCGAGCGCACCGAGGACACCTTCCAGCTCTCCCACAAGGGCGCCCCGCTGGACACGGAGGAGCGCCGGCGTGGGCTGGCGGAAGCCATCCGGCGGGAGTTCGAGCCCGCCGAGGTTTCCTCCTGACCGTCGGGGCCGATCGACCGCCGACCTATTGCTCATCACGACTCGTTGTCGCGGCTGGTAGCCGCTCCCACAAGGCTCCCTCAGCCTGGCCGCGGTGGGCGTCCGACCCGGCGGCGCTAGCCGCCGAAGGGCCCCGGATCCCCCGCGCCGTAACGCAGGATCTCGGGCTCGTCGCCGGTCAGGTCCACCACCGTGGAGGGATTGGGCGGCACCGGGCCGGCGTCCAGCAGCAGATCGATGCTGTCGCCGCACTCCTCGCCGATGCTGGCGGCGTCCTCGAAGGCCCACTCCTCCCCCGCCAGGCGGGCGGTGGTGGTCACCAGGGGGCCACCCAGGGCCTCGACCAGGGCCTGCACCACCGGATCGGCGGAGATGCGGATGCCGATGGTCTTGCGGTTCTTCTGCTGGAGCTGGCGAGGCACCTCGGCGGTGGCCTCGAAAACGAAGGTGTAGGGTCCCGGCACCACCCGCTTGATCATCCGGTAGACGGCCGTGTCCATCCGGGCGTAGGTCCCCAGGCAGGACTCGTCGCCGCAGAGCAGGGTCCAGGTGTGGCTGGCGTTCAGCCCCCGGATCCGCTGGATGCGCTTCAGGGCCCCGGTGGCGCCGGGGGCGCAGCCGAAGGCGTAGCCCGTATCCGAGGGGAAGGCGATGACCGCGCTGCGGCTCCGCAGGGCCTCGGCCACCTGCTCCATGGTGCGGGGCTGTACCGACTGGGGCCGGATCTCGATGGTTCGCATGGCAGGTCCTCATCGGCCGCTGGCACTCACCCCAGAGAATTTGGTCCAATCGGGGGACGCGCGCAAGCCCGGGCAGGTTGACACCCGGCCCCGACTGTCGCAAGTTTTAGGGCCTTGCGAAACGGGCCCCTACCCGCGCGTTACGCTACCCCCTAGCCCTGGAACAAGGAGAGCGAAGGCATGGCATTTGTCGTGGCCGAGCCCTGCATCAAGTGCAAATATACCGATTGCGTCGAGGTCTGCCCGGTCGACTGCTTCCATGAAGGCCCCAACTTCCTGGTCATCGACCCCGACGAGTGCATCGACTGCACCCTGTGCGAGCCCGAGTGCCCGGTGACGGCCATCTTCCGCGAGGAGGAACTGCCGGAAAAGTGGGAGCACTACACCGAGCTGAACGCGGATCTCTCCCAGGACTGGCCGGTGATCACCGAGCAGAAGGATCCGCCGCCGGACGCCGACGAGTGGGCCGAGGTGGAGGAGAAGTACGAGCACCTGGAGCGGTAGGCCGCTTTCCCGGGGCTCGGCGGCTCCCCCCCTCCCGGCCCGCGGCGCCCCCCTCCTCCGGGGCCGATGCGGGGAGCCGGGGCCGGCTGCCCGAGCCGGGTCGGGGCCCCGGAGGACATACCCGGTACGCGTGCGCCCGAACGAGTAAGGCCGGCAGCGGATCGCTGCCGGCCTTTTTGCGTTCCAGCCGCCGCGGCGGCGGACGGTGGCCCCTACTCCGCCTTGACGTAGGCGAAGCCCTCCTGCTGAAGCCGGGCCACCTCCACCACGCCGGAATCCACGAAGGTCACCCCCTCGTAGAAGTCGTCCTTGGAGAGCCCGAGCTGCTCCCGGGTGATGTCGCAGATGGCCACCTCCACGTCGTAGGTGCTCATCATGGACTTGACCCGTCCCCGCAGCTCCTCGCGCTGCTCCTTCAGCTCTTCCCCGGCCTCGAAGGGCGTGCCTTCCAGGGGTTTGTCGGTGAAGTAGCGCACGCCGAAGGAGTTGGCCACGATCCGCACGTCGGAATCGATGAGCTGGTTCTCGTAATGCTGCACCATGTTGTAGGTGCTGGTGAGCTGGGCGGAGAAACGCCGCACCCCCGGGTAATCCACGTGGTAGACCACCTTGGGCTCGGGCCCGTCCATGCCCATTTGCGCCCACGCCGCCGGGCTCAGCATGATCCCGGTAAGCATCCCCGCAACGATCAGCACGATCTTCCTCATGGCAGCTCCCCTTGGACCGTAGAGGCATTGTCGTCCCACACTGGCAAAGTGGGACGCCTTCCACAATAATAAGGATACTACCAAGCAGGATTCGCGACGCCATAACCCCTTGTGATCCCTGACCAACCGGCCCGGAGGAATCTCCATGCGCCTGGGCATCCTCACCGGCGGCGGCGACGCCCCGGGACTGAACGCCGTGATCCGCGCCGTGGTCCGGGCCGCCATGCGCACCCACGGCTGGCCCGCCGTCCTGGGCATCCCGGAAGGGTTCAAAGGGCTGGTGGAGCGCCTCGACCCCATCGAGCTGACCCCCTTCACCACCCGGGGCCTGATCAACCGGGGCGGCACCATCCTGCACACCACCAACCGTGCCAACCCCTTCCAGTACCCGGTTGGGGAGGATCGGTACGCGGATCGCTCCGACGAGGCCATACAGCGCATCGAAGAGCTCGGCATCGACGCCCTGGTGGTGCTCGGCGGCGACGGCTCCCTGAGCATCGCCCACAAGCTCGCCGCCAAGGGCGTCCGGGTGATGGGCACCCCCAAGACCATCGACAACGACATCCAGGGCACCGAACTCTGCTTCGGCCACCAGACCGCCGTGGCCACCGCCACCGACGCCCTGGACCGCCTGCACACCACCGCCGAGAGCCACCACCGCATCATGGTGGTGGAGCTCATGGGCCGCTACGCGGGCTGGATCGCCCTGCGCGCGGGGGTGGCCGGCGCCGCCGACGCCATCCTCATCCCGGAGACCCCCTTCGAGCCCGACCGCCTCTGCGCGCGGATCCGGGACCGGGCCCAACAGGGGGCCACCTTCAGCATCATCGTTGTCGCGGAGGGCGCCAAGCCCAAGGGGGGCGACGTCTCGGTCCTGCAGCCCGGGGAGGGGGTCTACCAGGCCCAGCTAGGCGGGATCGGCCACCAGGTCGCCGGGATGCTGGAGGGGGTGACGCACCTGGAGACCCGGGTCACGGTGCTCGGGCACGTGCAGCGGGGCGGCGGGCCGGTGGCCCAGGACCGCCTCCTCGCCACCCACTACGGGGTGGCGGCCGTGGACGCCCTGGCCCGGGGCGAGCACAACAGCATGGTCACCTTCGACGGCCAGCGGATCGGCACCATCCCCCTGGAGCAGGTGGCCGGCGGCTTCCGCCCCGTGCCCCAGGACCATCCGCTGCTCGAATCGGCCCGCCAGCTGGGGGTCATCCTCGGGGAATAGGCCCGCCTATCCAGGCGCCTCCGGGCCTGTTATCATCCCGCGCTTGCCCAGATCCAGTCCGGCCGCCGGGCAACCCCATTTCGACGCCGATCCCGGGCCGACTCCAGGCGTTCCCGGGCGTGATCCGAATTCTTGCAACCTTTCCTTTGTCAGTCTGGGAGGATGGCATGTCCAAAAAGCACCCGATCGTTGCGGTGACGGGCTCCTCCGGTGCCGGAACCACCACCGTCAAGAACGCCTTCAACGACATCTTCCGGTGGGAAAACATCACCCCGGCCGTCATCGAGGGCGACAGCTTCCACGCCTACGAGCGCGCGGATATGAAGGAGAAGATGGCCGAGGCCGAGAAGAAGGGCGAGAACTTCAGCCACTTCGGCCCCGAGGCCAACCACTTCGCCAAGCTCGAGGAGCTGTTCAAGACCTACGGCGAGACCGGGACCGGGCAGCGCCGCTTCTACATCCACAGCGATGAGGAGGCCGAGCAGCACAACGCCCGCCTGGGCATCGACAAGAAGCCCGGCCAGTTCACCCCGTGGGAGGACCTCCCCGAGTCCGACCTGCTGTTCTACGAGGGCCTGCACGGCGGGGTGGCCGACCCCGAGGCCGGCGTGGACGTGGCCCAGTGGACCGACCTGCTGGTGGGCGTGGTGCCGGCGGTGAACCTGGAGTGGATCCAGAAGATCAGCCGCGACACCGCCGAGCGCGGCTACGACGCCAGCGTGGTGACCGACACCATCCTGCGCCGCATGCACGACTACGTGCACTACATCACGCCGCAGTTCTCCCGCACCCACATCAACTTCCAGCGGGTGCCGCTGGTGGACACCTCCAACCCCTTCATCGCCCGGGACATCCCCACCCCGGACGAGTCCATGGTGGTGATCCACTTCAATGCCTACAAGGACCAGGACTGGCCCTATCTGCTGTCCATGATCGAGGGCTCGTTCATGTCCCGGCCCAACACCCTGGTGGTGCCCGGGCCGAAGATGGGCTTCGCCATGGAGCTGATCCTGAACCCCATCATCCACGAGCTGGTGGGCAAGAAGTCGGCCTGAGCGCGACGGCATGCCGTCTCCAAGCCCGGCCCTTGAGGCCGGGCTTTTTTTGCCCCCTTTCGGGTCAGGTCCGGTTCTCCCACGGGAACCCCTCCCGCCGCCGCGGCACCCCCAGGAACGCGCAAAAACGGTCGTAGTCCTCTGGCCGCTTCACGTTGACCACCAGCAGGTCCTCCGGGCGGTGGCGGAAATAGTCCCGCACCATCTTGTTGTGGGTGTGGTAGAAATCGAGGAGCGCGTCCTTCCGGAAGGGATCGTCGCCGGGCACCCGGTGGACGGTGGTGTGCACGTGGTAGCGGAACCCGGGATAGGGCCCCGGCGCCTCCTTCAGGTCCCGGGCCGTCGGCGGGATGCGGCCGTTCGCCCATCTCCGGCCCAGGAACCGGACCAGGGAGCGGTACCACTCCTCGGCGTCGTCGCGCACCGTGAGGACGAAGCGGCTGCCGGGGAAGGCCCGGTCCAGGGCCATGAAAGTGTAGGGCCAGCTGAAGGGGGCGTCCTGGAAGAACTGGGCGGTCCGGCAGAGCTCGATCACCGGCCGGAAGTCCCGGCGGGCCCAGGCGTCTACCAGCACCTTGCCCTTCATCTCGTCCCCCACCACGTACCCCTGGTCGAGCATCTCCCGCTCCAGGGAAGTGGTGCCGGTCTTGTTCAGGCCCACGCAGAAGACCTTCTCTTTACCGGCTACCCGCAGCCAGTCCCGGTAGTGCCGGGTCCTCCGGCTGATTCCCGCTGCCAGGCTCATCGGAACGCCCCTTCCCGGCCGTCCCCCCTGCCGGCCTAACGCAACCGGTCATACCGTGCATACTGGTCCTACGGATCAGGTTGGGCGGGAAGGGGTCGGTGCGTCGAGGGACCGGGGGCCCGGATCTTGGCCTGGAGCAAATCGGGAATGTTGGGGCGGCCGGGGGCGCCCTGCCTACGGGTTCGGGAGGAAGAGCGCGGCCAAGGGGAGGCGCAGAAGGGACTCAGGGGGAGAGGCGGCCCTCGGCCTCCAGCGTGCAGTCGGCGTACTGGTGGAACTCCGCCAGGTAATCGGCCACCTCGGCGCGCAGCTCGGGGTTCTCCAGGGCGCCGGACTCGGAGAGCTGCTCCTGGATGGCGGGCAGGAACAGGTAGCGGCCGAAGGGCCGGGCGCGGATGTGGGCCAGCACGGAGAGCAGGGCGTCGGCGGCGCGGGTGCCGGCGAAGCGCGCCGCGCCCAGGGCCACGATGCCCACCGGCTTGCCGCGCAGAACCGAGGGGTAGCCCAGGTTGTCGAGCACCAGCTTGATCACCCCGGAATAGCTGCCGTGGTATTCGGGGGTGACCAGGATCACCCCCCGGGCGGCGTCCACCTGCTCCACCACCGGCTGGAAGCCCTCCACCGGGCCGCCGGCCACCGCCCCGTCCATGAGGGCGGGGAGATGGGCGCCGGGCTGCAGGCGCTGCACGGCCTGGCCCGCCACCTCCTCCAGGGACCCGGCCAGATGGCGGGCCACCAGCCCGGTGCGGCTGTCGGGCCGGGCCGAGCCCTCCAGGATCATGTAGGCCATGGCGTGCGCTCCTCCCGGCTGCCCCGGGCGAAAATGGAAACTGGCTAATATACTACTTTTCCACAGCCCCCGGCAACGCCGCCCGCCCCGACGCACCAAATCAGTGCACCCGGACCCGCATTTGCCCTATACTGGGGCATCCGCCCCGCCACCGTGCCCGCTTTTGGCCCAATTCGGGCTGGCACGGCTCATGCACCCTTGCCCGGCCAGCAACGCAAGGCTTTTCCATCAGGAGGCACCCCCCATGGCCCAAGGCGCCGACCAAGTCTTCCGCATGATCGAGGAGCACAACGCCCGCTTCGTCGATCTCCGCTTCACCGACCCGCGCGGCAAGTGGCAGCACATGACCCTGCCCGCGCACGGCCTGGACGAGGACACCTTCGAGGAGGGCTTCTCCTTCGACGGCTCCTCCATCGACGGCTGGAAGGAGATCCACGAGTCGGACATGCTCCTGGTCCCCGACCCGGACACGGCCTTCCTCGATCCCTTCTTCGAGGAGCCCACCGTCGTACTCACCTGCGACGTTGCCGAGCCCGACACCATGGAGGGCTACAACCGCGACCCCCGCTCCGTGGCCAAGCGCGCCGAGGCCTACCTGAAGTCCAGCGGCATCGGCGACACCGCCTACTTCGGCCCCGAGCCCGAGTTCTTCATGTTCGACTCGGTGCGCTGGGACGTGAAGATGGAGAAATGCGGCTACCAGATCGACTCCGAGGAAGGCGTGTGGAACTCCGGCGCCGACTTCGAGGGCGGCAACTGGGGCCACCGGCCCGCGGTGAAGGGCGGCTACTTCCCCGTGCCCCCCGTGGACTCCAGCCAGGACATCCGCTCCGCCATGACCCTGGTGATGGAGGAGATCGGCATCACCCCGGAGATCCACCACCACGAGGTGGCCACCGCCAACCAGAACGAGGTGGGCTTCCGCTTCGCCGAGGGCGTGATCCAGGGCGACCAGCTGCAGAAGTTCAAGTACGTGATCCACAACATGGCCCACGCCTTCGGCAAGACCGCCACCTTCATGCCCAAGCCGGTGGTGGGCGACAACGGCACCGGCATGCACGTGCACATGTCCATCTGGAAGGACGGCGAGAACACCTTCTCCGGTGACAAGTACGCCGGCCTCTCCCAGGAGGCGCTGTATTACATCGGCGGCATCATCAAGCACGCCAAGGCCCTCTGCGCCTTCACCAACGCCTCCACCAACAGCTACAAGCGGCTGGTGCCGGGCTTCGAGGCCCCCGTCCTGCTGGCCTACTCCAACCGCAACCGCTCGGCGAGCATCCGCATCCCGGCGGTGGGCTCGCCCAAGGCGCGGCGCATCGAGGTGCGGTTCCCCGACCCCACGGCCAACCCGTACCTGGCCTTCTCGGCCCTGCTTATGGCCGGCCTGGACGGCATCGAGAACAAGATCGACCCGGGCGAAGCGCTGGACAAGAACCTCTACGACCTGCCCCCCGAGGAGCTCGAGGACGTGCCCACGGTTGCGGCCAGCTTCGAGGAGGCCCTGGACGCCCTCGACGCCGACCGGGCTTTCCTGACCAAGGGCGGCGTGTTCACCGACGACGCCATCGACGGCTACCTGGAGCTGCGCCGCGAGGAGGTGGAGCAGGTGCGCATGACCACCCACCCGGTGGAATTCGCCCTGTACTACAGCGTCTAAGCGGGCGACGGGCGCCAGGCCCCGTGCCCCCGCGTGCTGAACGGCGACCTCCCCGGATCCGGGGAGGTCGTTCTGTTTCCGGCCCCCGAAACGTTGCGCCATGAACCGGAGCGCCGCCCCATGAACCAGCCCAGACCGGCCCAGATCCTCGATTCCCTGGCCACGGCGGTGCTCGGCTTCGACGAGCGGCTGCAGCTGGAATGGATGAACCCGGCGGCCGAGGAGCTGTTCGCCGTCGGCCTGCGCCAGGGCCGGGACCGGGCCTTCGAGACCCTGTTCCCCGAGCGCACCGATCTGGTGCAGCGGGCCCGGGAGGTGCTCGCCCAGCCCCGCGTAGTGAGCGAACGGGAGATCTGGCTCCAGCGCCCCGGGGACGGCGGCCGCCTGGTGGACGTGACCTTCTCCCCCCTGCCCCTGGAGGGGGACCGCCTCGGCCTGCTGGTGGAGGCCACCCTCTCCGACCGCCGCTCGCGCATCGCCCAGGAGGGCCGCCGCATCGAGGAGCAGCGGGCCCTGCGCCGGGTGGTCCGGGGCCTGGCCCACGAGGTGAAGAACCCCCTCGGCGGCCTGCGCGGGGCGGCCCAGCTGCTCGCGGCCCACCTCCCCGACCCGGCGCTGGCCGAGTACACCGAGGTCATGGAGCACGAGGTGGACCGCCTGCTCAAGCTCCTGGAGTCCCTGCAGGGCCCCCGCCGCGCCCGGCAGCTGGCGCCCCTGAACATCCACCAGGTCCTGGAGCGGGTGCGGCGGCTGGTGGGCGCCGAGGCCCCGGAGGGGGTGGCCATCCTCCGCGACTACGACCCCAGCCTCCCGGAGATCACCGGCGACTTCGACCAGCTGGTCCAGGTGTTCTTGAACCTCGCCCAGAACGCCGTCCAGGCGGTGGCCGGCCAGGGCGGCGGGCGCGTGGTCCTGCGCACCCGGGTGGAGCGCAACTACACCATCGAAGGCAACCGCCATCCCCTGGCCCTGCGCGTGGACGTGGCCGACAACGGCCCCGGCATCCCCGAGGCGGAGCAGAGCCAGATCTTCTATCCCCTGGTGACCAGCCGGGCGGAGGGGCGGGGCCTCGGACTGTCCATCGCCCAGGACCTGGTGACCGCCCACGGCGGCGTCATCGACCTGCAGAGCCGCCCCGGCGAAACCGTCTTCCAGGTCACCCTGCCCCTCGCGCCGCCGGCCGAGGGGGAAACCAACGAGCACGGAGCGCCCGGCTTATGAGCCCGACCGTATGGGTGGTAGACGACGACGCCTCCATCCGCTGGGTCCTGGAGAAGGCCCTTGGGGAGGCGGGCATGGAGGTGCGTGCCTTCGAGTCGGCGGCCCCGGTGCTGCGGGAGCTGCCGGAGGGCCGCCCCGACCTGGTGATCTCCGACGTGCGCATGCCGGGCGAGGACGGCTTCGCCCTGCTGCGCCGCATCCGGGCGGACCATCCCGGCCTGCCCGTGCTCCTCACCACCGCCTACAGCGACATGGACGCCGCGGTGGCGGCCTTCGAGGAGGGCGCCTTCGAGTACCTGCCCAAGCCCTTCAACGTGGCCGAGGCGGTCTCCCTGGCCCGCCACGCCATCGCCCAGGCCCCCGCCGCCGGGGAGGAGCCCGCGGCGGAGGAGAAGCGCCCCGAGATCCTCGGCGAGGCGCCGGCCATGCAGCAGGTGTTCCGCATCATCGGGCGCCTGGTGAGCTCCGAGGCCAACGTCCTGATCACCGGCGAGTCGGGCACCGGCAAGGAGCTGGTGGCGCGCGCCCTGCACCGCCACAGCCCCCGTGCAGGCGGCCCCTTTGTCGCCCTCAACACCGCCGCCGTGCCCGCCGAACTGCTGGAATCGGAGCTGTTCGGCCACGAGCGCGGCGCCTTCACCGGCGCCGTGGAGCGCCGCCTGGGGCGCTTCGAGGAGGCCGAGGGCGGCACCCTGTTCCTCGACGAGATCGGCGACATGCCGGCGGAGCTGCAGACGCGTCTGCTGCGGGTGCTGGCCGAGGGCGAATTCCAGCGCGTCGGCGGCCGCCAGCTCCTGCACGCCGACGTACGCATCATCGCCGCCACCCACCAGGACCTGCCCGCCCTGATCGCCGACGGCGGCTTCCGCGAGGACCTCTACCACCGCCTCAACGTGGTCCCCATCCACCTGCCGCCCCTGCGTGAGCGCCGCGAGGACATCCCCCGCCTGGCCCGCCATTTCCTGGAGGAGGTGGCCGCCGAGCTGGGCCTGCAGCCCAAGCAGCCGGACCCGGAGACCCTGTCCCTCCTGGCGGCCCACACCTGGCCCGGCAACGTCCGCGAGCTGGAGAACCTCTGCCGGCGCCTGACCCTAATGGCCCCCGGCGCCACCATCCTCCCCGAGGACCTGCCCGAGCCCTACCGGGAGGCCCCCGCCGAGACGGACACCGGCGGCTGGCAGGAGGCCCTCGCCGAGTGGGTGCGCGGCGCCCTGGGGGCCGGCCGGGACGAGGTGGGCGACCGGGTCCAGGCGGAGACGGAGCGCGTCCTCATCCGCGAGGCCCTGGCCCACACCGGCGGCCACCGCCAGCGCGCCGCCGCCCTCCTGGGCTGGGGCCGCAACACCCTCACCCGCAAGATCCGCGAGCGCGGACTGTCCCCCGAGGACGACAACTGACCCCTGTCCGCCTCCGGGTTGCCCCATTCCCGGATGACTGTGGTTATAATTCCCTACGGAATTACCGCACACGCTTAAGGGGGACCCCATGCGCCGAATCCAGAACGGCCCTGCCGCCGAGACAGGCCACGCGGACGGGACCGCGGCGCCAGGAAGGCTTCGCCACCACGTCCTGCCCGGGCTGGCCCTGGGCCTGCTCCTGCTGCCGGCGCCCGCGGGGGCGGCGGACGACTGCCCCAGCGATGCCAGCACGACCTGTTCCGTGGACGTGGGGAGCTCGTCCGAAGGGGAAATGGGAGGAAACTCAGATACCGACTGGTTCAAAGTTACGGGATTAGAGGCGGGGAAAACCTACCGCTTCCATCAAAAGGGAGAGACCAGCGATGAAACCCTGACGCTGCTCGATCCTTATGCCCGGCTAGTTGACGCAAACGGCACGGTAGTCGCGGAGGATGACGACACTGGGCCCATGAACAACGCCCAGATCACCTATAGTCCCGTGGAAGCCGAACTACCTCTCTATTTGGAAGCTGACAACCAACCCGACGATCCCTCGGGAACCTATCGTGTTTCGGTTGAGGAATTTGTGGACGATGACTGCGTAGACCGCCCCCATACCGATTCAGATTGCGCCCTGGAGCTAGATACAATTATAACTTGGGGTATTGATTTCGCGGGCGATGAAGATTGGCTTAAAGCCTCCGTTGATACTTCTTCCGGGCCACATTACCAATTTTCCGTTGCGAATTCCGATTCTCAAGATGTGTCCCTAGAATTACGGGCTCAGGACGGCAACCTCCATATTGCTGACGAGGGAGCTGACGAAGCAACCCTGACCTTCACCACCACCGATGACAGCAACTATTTTGCGGCAGTTAGCTTTTTATCCAGTGAAACTGGGGATTTTTCTGCAACGTATACAAATTACTCCGGTGGTTGCCCAAGCAATCCGTTATACCCGTCGGCCCTCGATTATTCCAATTATTCCACGGACTATCAGAAATGCGGTGCGGAGGCCCCCGGACCAGACGCAGGCTCCGCGACCCTTTCCGGCTCAATTGAGCCAGTTGGGGATACCGACTGGTTCAAGATCACCGGCATGCAAGCCGACCAGTCCTACCAGTTGGACCTAACATCGGGCACCGACGGCCTCCCGGACCCGCTTCTCCGCATCTACGACGCGGAGGGCAACGAGCTGGCCGTCGATGACGACGGGGGGAGCAAAGAAGATGCCCAGCTGGGCTTCAGCCCACCGGCGGACGGGGACTACTTTGCCTCCGCCGAATCGAGCCCCAAGGACGACCAGCGCGGCGGATACTCGCTAGAAGTGGCCAATTATTCGGACCGAGACTGCGCCGGAAGCAACGCCACCGATTGCGGCATAAAGATTGGTGACACTCTGGTCGCGGACGGCAGTACTTCCTGGGATTACGAGGTTCATGTCAGCGGCGACTCGGACTGGTTTGCCGTCTCGGGCATGACTGCGGGAGAATCCTATAAGTTTGAGTTAAGGAACACTGACGGGATCCTGCAGGACCCCTACCTGAGTGTCTACGACAGCAATGGCGAGGAGCTACGCTCCAGCGGCCTAAGCAAGGACCCGGCCCAACTAGGGTTCACTCCCCCGGACAATGGCGATTACTGGATCGCCGCCGAATCCGGAACCGAAGGGGACACCGGGGCGTACGAGCTCAGCGCAGGAAAGTTCAACGATGACCACGCCGACTGCGCCACCTCCGCCTGCAGTCCGGGCACCTTGCCCGTAGACGACTCGGCAAACGGGGAGCTGGAGGTTCCCGGCGACCGCGACTGGTTCAAGGTGGACCTGGAGAGCGGCAACTACTACACCTTCACTCTGAGTGGAGACACCCTGGGCGCCCCCCATGTGCGTCTGCGCACCGATGACGGCTCCATCCTCGCCAGCCAGGCCGCCTCCCCTGACTCCTCGGAGGCCAAGGTGACCCACGAGCCCGGAGCCAACCAGACCGTCTACTTAGAGGCGGCATCGGTGGAGGACGAGAGCGCCGGCACCTACACCGTTTCCGCCACCGCCCAGGATCTCTCCGGCGGAACGGGCGGTGGCAGCAGCGACGGCGGCGGCAGTGGGGGCGGGGGCGGCTGCGCCCTGGCCGCCGAGCCGCAGCCGCTGGACCCCACCCTGCCGCTGCTGGCGGGGCTGGGGCTGGCCTACCTCCTGCGCCGGGGCCGGCCCCGCGCCTGAGCCCCGGCAGCGCCGTACTGTAAGCCCCGCTCTGGCGGGGCTTTTTCTTGTCCGCCGGGGTGGCCTACCATGAGGCGTTGGATCCGTTTCCACGCCCGCAACTCCAGAGGGAAGCCATGCGCTCGATCCTGACCGTTACCGTCCTTCTGCTGTCCTTCGCCCTGGCCCCGGCCGCCGGGGCCGCCGACGCCACCAAGATCACCTGGCTGGGCCACGCCGCCTTCAAGGTGGAGACCCCGGCCGGCGGCGTCGCCCTCATCGACCCCTGGCTCACCAACCCCAAGAACCCCGAGGGCGACAAGCTCCTCGAGGATCCCGGCCCGGTGGACTGGATCCTGCTCACCCACGCCCACCCCGACCACGTGGGCGAGACCGTGGAGCTGGCCAAGGAGACCGGCGCCCGCCTGGTGGCGCCCTTCGAGCTGGGCCAGCAGCTCGTGGCCCAGGGCTATCCCGAGGACCAGGTGGGCATGGACGGGCTCATGAACATCGGTGGCGAGGTGGAGCTGCTGCAGGGCGAGCTGAAGGTGCTCATGACCCCGGCGGTGCACAGCTCCGGCCTGGAGCGCTCCGCCGAGGACGCGCCCTCCCACTACTACGGCGCCACCCCGGTGGGCTACCGCATCAAGGTGGCCGGCGGCCCGGCCATCTACCACGCCGGCGACACCGACGTCTTCGGCGACATGGAGCTGATCCGGGAGCTGGCCCCCGTGGACGTCATGCTGGCCCCCATCGGCGGCCACTTCACCATGGACCCGGAGCGCGCCGCCTACGCCATCAACCGTCTGGTGCAGCCCGAGGCCGTCATCCCCATGCACTACGGCACCTTCCCGGTGCTGGAGGGCCGTCCCGAGGGCCTGGCCGAGCACCTGGACGAGGGCGTGGAGATGCGGGACCTGGAGATCAACGAGACCGCCGAATTCTAGGTCCCCCTGGGCGGGCGGCCCCTCAGGCCGTCCGCGCCCCGGCGGCCCCGCGCCGCGTGTTTTGACAGGAGGAAGGCACTTCTTTACATTACCCATCTTCCAATCGTTACGGAGAGGTGGCCGAGTGGCTGAAGGCGCTCCCCTGCTAAGGGAGTATGCGGTTGATCCCGCATCGAGGGTTCGAATCCCTCCCTCTCCGCCATTAACGCTCGCCATCCTGCTGATGGCGCTCGCGTGGCCCGCGGCCGTCCCGGCGGCGGAGCACCCGGAAGGGACCCGCATCGAGCAGGAAACCGCGCCGGTCGATCTGGTGCGCCTGCAGGTGGTGGACAAGGTGGAGGGCCGGCGCTGGACCATGCCCATCCCCGAGGGGCTCACCACCTCCCTGCCCGACGCCATCCACCGCGTCCGCATCACCGGGTACACCGAGGCATTGACCCTGGAGGAGCCGCCCCGCTCCGCCGAGGACGAGGGGGATGCCGAGGCCGGGGAAGAACGCCCCGATCCCGTGTCGCGCGCGGATGGCGAGGACAATCCCGCAGTCTTCCTGCAGCTGTTCCGCGGGGAGGAGCTGGTGGGCGAGAGCTGGATCCTGCAGCGGACCTCGTACTTGTTCCAGCCCTCCAACATGCGCTATACTTTCCGCCTTCTTGGGGTCGACGAGGCCTCCGGGAAGGAAAACTGAACGGGCGCCCGTAGCTCAGCTGGATAGAGCAACTGACTACGAATCAGTAGGTCTGAGGTTCGAATCCTCACGGGCGCACCATACGCAGAATAAGGCCCCCGGCGACGCCGGGGGCCTTTTACGTTCCCGCCCGTGCCCTTACCCTGCAGACACTGCCACGACCAGTCCCGGGGCCTTGCGGCCTCGAGCCAGGCGGAAGCGGGTGTACGGGGCTGGACGAATGTCGGGGCTGAAAAGCTGGGAGGGAATGCGGGGCGGCCGGGGGCCTCAGGACCGGGAGCTTTCGGGCTCCGAGCCGGAGGCCCTTTGCAGGGATTCGAGGTAGGCCCGCCCCTGCTTGCTGAGGGTCAGGCCTTCGCCGGTGCTCTCCAGGTACCCCTGGTGCAGCAGGGACGCCAGCATGTCGCTGAGCTCCTGGCTGTCCCCGTGGCCCTCGGCCACGCAGCGCCGCCGGATCTCGGCGACGCCTTCCCCGGCGGAGAAGGCCTCCAGGATCATGCGTTCGGAAAGGGCCAAGTACCGCCTCCTCCTGCATCTATAGGCATTATCGGAAAAAAACCACACTTATATCAAGGTCTTTTGAATTCGGCCGCAGAAACCATACCACGCCCCGGTTCGGCTCCCAACCCCGGACCACTACCGTCTTGACCGAAGCGGATACCCTTTCGGCCCATTGCACCCCCCCCGCGCCTGGAGCGGACCCGTGCGGGGCGCGGTTTGCCCGCGCCCCCGGCCTTTGGTAAGGTTCGGCTTCCGGGTACATCCCCGGACCCCATCTCCCATCCGAGGAAACGGACACGGCCAGCGGGCTGGCCGTCCGTCGGCAAGGGGCACGGGCCCTCCGATCGTCGGCGTGGCACCCGGCTCCACCTTCCTCCCCGGCACTAGCGACTGACCGAAACCGTGACACACCCTACCGAAGACCTGCGGATCGCATCCATCCGGGAAGTGCTCTCCCCGGCGGAGCTCCACCGTGAAATCCCGCTGAGCGAGCAGGGCGCGCAGACGGTGCGAAGCACGCGGGCGGCCATCCGGGACATCCTCACCGGCCACGACGACCGCCTCCTGGTCATCGTGGGGCCCTGCTCCATCCACGATCCGGAGGCGGCCCTCGACTACGCTGCCCGGCTCAAGGAGCAGGCGGCACGGTACCGGGACGATCTGCTGGTGGTCATGCGGGTCTATTTCGAGAAGCCGCGCACCACCGTGGGCTGGAAGGGTCTCATCAACGACCCGGGCCTCGACGAGAGCTTCCGCATCAATGATGGCCTGCGCATCGCCCGGCGCCTGCTCCGCGACCTGGCGGAGATGGGTGTGCCCTCGGCCACGGAGTTCCTGGAGCTGGTGGTGCCGCAGTACATCGACGACCTGGTGAGCTGGGGGGCCATCGGCGCCCGCACCGCCGAGAGCCAGGTGCACCGGCAGCTGGCCTCGGGCCTGTCCAGCCCGGTGGGCGTCAAGAACGGCACCGGCGGCAACCTCCAGGTGGCCGTGGACGCGATCCGCTCCGCGGCCCACCCCCACCACTTCCTGTCCCTGACCAAGGACGGCCATTCGGCCATCTTCACCACCACGGGCAACCCGGAGTGCCACCTGATCCTGCGGGGAGGCCGCGAGGGGCCCAACTACGACGCGGCGCACGTGGACAAGGCCGCCGGCCTCCTGGAAGAAGCGGGCTTGCAGCGCCGGGTCATGGTGGACTGCAGCCATGCCAACAGCGGCAAGGACCCCGCCCGCCAGGCGGAGGTGGGCCGGGACCTCAACGCCCGCATCGCCGCCGGCGACCACCGCCTCATCGGCCTCATGATGGAGAGCCACCTGGTGGCCGGCCGTCAGGACCTCACCACCGGCGCCGAGCTGACCTACGGCCAGAGCATCACCGACGCCTGCATGGGCTGGGACATGACCACCGACCTGCTCGGCGAGCTGGCCGGGGGCGTCCGCGCCCGCCGCGAGCAGGCCCCGGGCTGACCCCTCCGCCGGGATTTCCCCGGCCCCCTTCCCTGGTCTATAGTTGAGTGGCGGAGGCGGTCTTCGCCGCCGCCCATAGCCAGGAGGGAACCGACCATGATGCTTGGAGAGATCCGGTCCCACCACCCCGAGGGGGCCCCGGACGGCGTGCACATGGTGGAGATCGCGGAGCGGCCCCTGCGGGCCTTCCGCCTCCCGCGCGAGGCCCTCAAGGATGCCCCTCTTCCCGAGCTTGCCACCGGCGGCGTCTACTTCCTGCTCGGCCCCGGCGAGCACCCCGAGGGGCGCCCCCGCGTGTATATCGGCAGCGGCCGCGACCTGAACCAGCGGCTCGCCCTCCAGGAGACCCAGCCTCCCTTCCCCTGGGAATGGGCCGTCGCGGTTCCCCTGGCCGTCCCCCGCGTGCCGCGCTTCCACAAGGAGCTCACCAAGCTCGTCCAGCTCCACTGCCACCGCAGCGCCCTCCGAGCCCGGCGCCATGAGGTGGTCAGCCCCGAGCCCACCTGCCCCTCGCTGGTCCCCGCCTTCATCGAGCGGGACGTCACGGCCAGCCGGACCGCCATCCAGACCCTCCTGTTCGCCCTGGGCCATCCCGTGCTGGGCACCCGGCTCCAGGTGGTCTCCTGAGCGGAGGCCGTTTCGGGCGCGGCCACTGGCCGCTCCTACAGGGCCTTTCCCCATCGGGAAAACCGGTCAGGGAAGCTTTAGGCCGACCCTGGTAACCTCCCCTCCCCGGGCCTCCCGCACCACCAGCCGGAACCGGCCCACGTTGATCCCGTCGCCCACCACGGGCACGCGACCGAGCCGGCCGGTCAGAACCTCCGCGAGGGCCTTGCCCCGCTCCTCGGTGGTGAGAGGGACGCCGTAGACCTCCGCCAGATCCCCCGCCCGGGCATCGCCCCGCACGGCGAACTCCCCGAAGAACTCCGTCTCGGCCAGCTCCCCCGAGGGCTCCTTGGGGGCGAACAGGGGGAAGAGCTGGTCCAGCTTATCGGGATCGCCGATCACCCAGACCCGGTCCCCGGCCTGGATCTTGCCGGTCTGCGCGGGGAGCCGGGGCCATCGGCCGCGCACGAGGAGAACGGGCGCGGCATGGGGGTCGCGGGCGGGCTTGAGCATCTGCTCGGGGCTGCGCCCCACCACAGGCGCGTTGGCCCCCACCTCGAACTGCATCAGCTCGATGGTTCCTGAGCGGCCGTGCCAGAGCTCCCGGCGCTCCAGGGGCGACCCCTGGCTGGGCACCGCCACCTTCAGCAGGCGGGCGGCCCAGGGGAGGGTCGGGCCCTGAACCAGCAGCGACACCAGGACCACCGCGAAGACCACGTCGAACAGCAGCCGGGAGTCCTCCAGGCCCGCCATCACGGGGAAGATAGCCAGGACGATGGGCACCGCGCCGCGCAGGCCGTTCCAGGCGATGAAGGCGGTCTCCCGCCACGGGAAGCGCAGGGGGAGCAGGCTGGAGAAGATGGCCGCCGGCCGGGCGACCAGGATGAGGAAGAAGGCCACCGCCAGGGCGATGTCCAGGTGCTGCGTCAGCTCCGAGGGCGACACCAGCAGGCCCAGCAGCAGGAACATGGTGCCCTGGGACAGCCAGGCAAGGCCGTCCATTGCCTTGAGGGTGGGGTCCAGGGGCCGGTGGCGCCAGTTTCCCACCACCAGGCCGAGCACGTAGATGGCCAGGAAACCGCTGCCGCCCAGCTGGTTGGTGCCGGCGAAGACCACCAGGCCCCCGGAGGCGATCAGGAGGGCGAAGAGCCCTTCCGCCAGCCGGGCGCGCTCGCCCAGCACCGCCACCAGCCAGCCCCCCAGAAGGCCCCCCAGGCACCCCAGGACGAACTGCTGGACCAGGGCCAGGACCATGGCCAGGGGCCCCGTCTCCCCCGGCTCCAGGATGAGGCCCACCAGCCCGAGCACCAGGAAGACGGCCAGCGGGTCGTTCAGCCCGGATTCGATCTCCAGGGTGGAGCGCACCCGCTCGTTCAGCTGAACCGTGCTCTGCTGCAGCAGGGAGAAGACCGCCGCGGCGTCCGTGGAGGCCACCATGCCGCCCAGGAGAAGCCCGTAGCGCCAGTCGATGCCGAACCAGAGGGCGGCGAACGCCCCCACCAGGAGGGCGGTGAAGATCACCCCCCAGGTGGCCAGGATGGCCGCCGGCTTCAGGGCGATCCGGAAGGTGGTAAAGCGGGTCCGCAGGCCGCCGTCGAGGAGGATGATGGCCAGGGCGAGGTTGCCGACCAGGAAGGCCGTGCCGAAGTCGTCGAAGTCCACCCCGCCGGGCCCGTCCTCCCCGGCGAGCATCCCCATGAACAGGAAGATCAGCAGCAGGGGCAGACCCAGCCGCGCCGAGAAGGTGCTCAGCAGGATGCTCGACAGGACGAGCACCCCGGCCCCCAGAATGAATGTGTTTATCTCACCCATGGTCGTTTCGAGCGGCGGTACCGGGAACGGCGGGGAGGCCGGGAGCGCAAGCGGCCTTCCCCCACGGGAAGGCCGGCAAGGGCGGGAAGCGGGGCGGTGCTATCCCTCCTCGAGCAGCTCCAGGATGTATTCCTGGAACTCCGGATGGGCCATGTCGCGCCCCCCCATGGCCTTGTAGGCCAGCCGCCCCTGGCGGTCCACCAGGAAGGTGGTGGGCAGGCCCTGCACGGGGTACCGCTCGATCAGCTCCCCGCCGGAATCCAGCAGGATGGGGAAGGTGATCTCCGTGTCCAGCTCCCCCTGGGTGAAGGAGAACACGGTGGGCTCCTGCTCGCCCACGTTCACGGCCAGGATCTCGAAGTCCCGGTCCTGCAGGTCCTCGTACAGCCGCTGCATGGAGGGCATCTCCTCCCGGCACGGCGGGCACCAGGAGGCCCAGAAGTTCACCAGGACCACCTTGCCGCGCAGGTCGGAGAGGCTGCGGGTCTCACCGTCCAGATTCGGAAGCTCGATCTCCGGGGCCTCGGGACGGTCCTCCATGGGGCTCATGCCCGTGGGCAGGGCCCCTGCCCCCGGGGCGGCCAGCAGGAGGAAGCAGGCCGTAAAGAACCACACCACGCGCGCACCAGCGTGCATCTGTTAGCGCTCCTTGCGGATCGGTTATCGGTTACCGCGGTTTGGGACAGAAGAGGTCTTCCAGGACGGCCTCGCGCCGTTCCCCTCCTTGGCGCCAGCGCGCCACCAGATCGAAGCGCTGGCCCGGCTCCAGTCCCATCGAAACCATGCCGAGGGCCCAGCCGCCCTGCCCCAGCTCCTCCTCGGGGGGAAACATGGACCAGTCGAAGGCGGTGCGGGCCCGCTCGGGGACCCTCGCGCTCCGCCAGCGGGCCTCCCAGTCCTGCTCCGGCACGGGGGGCCGGGATTCCCCGTCCCGCCGAACCCGCCACTGATCCAGGGCGTAGCGGAGCTTTTCCCCGGACAGGTTCTCGAGGGTGATATGGAAGACGCAGCTGCGGCTGTATTCCAGCGCCGCCTCCTCGGGGAACCCCCGGCCCAGAAAGAAGGCCCGGGTCTGGCCGGGGAAGCGCGCGCCGACGCGCATGGAGGCCCCCTCGCCCCGCCAATGCCACAACGGGGCGCCGGTATCCGGGTCCTCACCGCGGACCACTTGGCCGGCGGGGGCGGCACGGGCGGCCAATGCGCCCCCGGCCAGTAGAAGCAGGATAAGGATCAGGCCGCCACGCTGCGCCATGCGCACTCCCAGGCTTCCGACAGATGCTGGGTGAGGGGCTCTACGATCACTCCCTCCAGACGCAGCTGCACGAGGCGGATGGGCCCGCCGAGCAGGGCGGCCGAGGCCATCACCTCGTCCATGGGCCGGATCTCCCCCGCCGCCATCCCCTCGGCGATGATGGACTTGATGATCTCGAAGGGCTGGGAGGCGCAGATGGGCTTCTCCCCGGGCAGGACCTCGCGGTGCTTGAAGTACAGCACGTACTCCATCACCTCGGGCATGCTCTCCGTGGTCTCGAACAGGCTCTCGATGACGTGGTAGCAGCGCTCCCGAGCCCCGGAATACTGGGCGTACACCCTCCGGATGTCCGATTCGACGAAGGAGAGGGTGTCGTAGAACAGCTCCCGGGCCAGCTCCTCCTTGCCGGTGAAGTGGTGGTAGATGGAGCCGATGGAGAGCCCGCTCTCCCGGCGGATGTCCTGCAGGGATGTATTGAAATAGCCACGCTCGGTGAACAGATGGCGCGCGGCCTCCAGGATGCGCTGGCGCGTCAGCTCCGAGGATTCGGCCCGCGCCGCGACTCGATCGCCCATGGCTGGTCCCCCTTCCGGGGAGGAAATCGGAAATGGTTTTCAGGCTAGGTCAGGGGTCGGGGGGTGTCAATCGGCGCCGCGGCGGGCGCGCACCCCGATCGCCCCCGGGGTGCCCAGGTCCAGGCCGTGGGCGGCGAGGAAATCCACGGTGGGCGCCACGCAGCGTTCGACCACCCGCGCGCGATGGGGGCTGGAGCGGACCCGGCGGGCCAGGGCCCGGGGACGCTCCAGGCCCGCTCGGGCGTAGACGCCGGGCGGGGGGTAGAAGCACTGCTCGATGAACTGGCGGAACACCTGGCGCACCAGAACCGCCAGGGCCCGCCGGCGGAGGGGGGACATGCGGTCGAGCTTCTCCCCCACCCGTTGGCGGGCGTAGGCGATGTGGCGGGCCTCCTCCCGCATGTGCACCGAGACCACGTCCCGCACCGCCTGGGGGAGGCGCTCGTCCCGGTACAGGGCGCGGTTTACCTGGTCGGGGACGTCCTCGCCGATGAGGATGGTGGCCCAGAAGCCCGCCGAGTCGAAGGGGGCCAGCCTGGCGAAGGCCGTGGCCACGCGGGGCCGGGGCAGCCGGTCGGAGAGAGCGGGCAGGCCGCTGCGGCGCATCAGCTCCACGAACATGAGGCTGTGGCCGGCCTCCTCCCGGAGCTCGTGGAGCTGGTAGGTATAGTCCTCCAGCCCGCCCGCCGGCCCACGCCCGGCCCGCACGGCGATGCGCTGCATGAACAGCGCCTCCAGCCACAGCCCCAGCTCGAGGAAGGCAACGAACTCATACTGCCCGAGCAGGCGGCGCCGCTCCGGGTCCAGGGCCTCCCATTCCGGGGTGCCGTAGAGGGAGACCATCTCCTCCGGCATCCAGGGAAGCTCCCGGTCCAGGGTCTCCCAGGACACCTGCGCCAGCGGATCCCGGTAATCCGCACTGCTGCTGCTCAGCCGCTCCGGCAGGGAGGGCATGGTGGCGACTCGGCTCATGTCTCGGGTGCACCGCGTGGATCGGTTGGGTAGGGCTGGCCCCGGCAGAGATCGACGCAGTTTGCCACAGAATAGTTGGGCCGCCAATTCAGGACCCGGGCCGCGCGCTCGCAGTCCACCACCAGCGGATAGCGCAGACCGGCCAGCCACCCGGGATCGCCGAGCCGGGGGGTCACACGCCACAGCAGCCGGTGCGTGGCCTCGGCGGGCCGGTAGGGCAGGCCCCAGGCCCGGCGGTGGTGGCGCTGGATCAGGTCCGGCAGGGGCCGGGGCCCCGAGCCGGCGATGTTGAAGGCCCCGGAGACGGGGGTGGCCAGCGCGCGCAGGATGGCGTCCACCGCGTCGTTCTCCCACAGGCACTGCACCGGGGGCGGCTCGGGGGCGCGGATATAGAGGCGGGTCCGGGCGATGCGGTTGAGCAGGGGCTGGGAGCCCGGCCCCACCACGGCGTGCATGCGCAGCCGGGTGACCACCGGCGTCTCCGCCTCCCGCTCGAAACTGTCCAGCCAGAACTCCACCGCCGCCTTGTCCTCGCTGTAGCCGAAGCCGGGCATGGGGCGGCGCGGGGCGTCCTCGGTGAGCGGCACGGGGTTGTCGGGCCAGGCCCCGTACACCGCCGCGCTGGAAGGGTAGACCACGTGCTTCACCCCCGCCTCCCGGGCGGCCGTGAAGAGGTTGCGGCTACCCTCCAGGTTGATGGAGCGCATGAGGTTGCGCTCCCGGCGCCGCCGGCCAAGGGCGGTCCCCAGGACGATGAAGGCCAGGTGCACCACGGTGTCCACCCCCTCCAGGTGCTCGCGCAGGTCGGGGGCGCGGATGTCGCTGCGGATGAAGCGGAAGCGCGGATGGGGGAAGGTCACGGGCCGCCAGTCCAGGCCGATGACCTCCTCCACCCCGGGACGCTCCAGCAGGCGGGGCAGCAGGGGCTGGGCCAGATGGGAGTTGGCGCCGGTTACCAGGATGCGCATGGCAGCTCGAAGGCCTTCCGCGGGGCCCGGGACGCGACCCGGGCCTTCGCCCACAAGGGAAAGGCGGGGCTCAGGAGGAATCCCCGTTGAAATGCGGCAGCACCCGCTCGGCCAGAGTCCGCAGGGACTCCTGGGTCACCTCCGTGGGCAGGGCCCCGGCCCCCACCGCCATCAGCAGGTGGTCCACCCCGGCCGCGCGGTACCGCTCCAGCTTCTCTATGCATTCTTCGGGCGAGCCCACCACCACCATGCCCATGGCCTCCAGCAGGGAGAGGCGGACCGCCCGCTTGAGCAGGGGCTGCAGCCGGCCCAGCTTCTGGTAATAGTCGTAGCTCTCCTGGAACTTCTCCAGCACCGGCCGCGTCTGCCCCAGCAGCCGCTCGTAGTACCAGGTGAAAGGCTGCCGGGCGAGCTCCCGGGCGCGGTCGCCGTCCTCCAGGCAGAGCACGCCGATGGTCATGCCGAAGCGGGGATTGGCCCGCGGGGGCGCCCCCTCGGGCCAGGCCTCCCGCCAGGCCCGCCGGAACTCCTTGAGGTCCTGCTTCACCAGGAACCAGGGCTTGAAGGGCCCCGCCAGGGCACCGAGCCCTTCCCGGGCGGCCCAGGTGAAGGTCTCCGGCGACACGGCGGCCGTCCACAGGGGCGGATGGGGATCCTGGACCACCCCGGGCAGCACCTCCAGGTCCTCCAGCTGGTAGTGGCTGCCCTGGAAATCCACCGGCCGCCCGGAGAAGGCCTGGCGGATCACCGCCAGGGACTCGTCCACGATCTCCCGGCTGCGGGCCATGTCGGAACCGAAGGCGGCGTACTCCTTGGGGGAGAAGCCGCGCCCCACCCCCAGCTCCACCCGGCCGCCGGACAGGACGTCCAGGGTCGCGGCCCGCTCCGCCACCCGCACGGCGTGGTTGTAGGGCAGCACCACCACCCCGTGACCCAGGCGCAGCCGCCGCGTGCGCTGGCTGGCGGCGGCCAGGAACAGCTCCGGGGCCGAGGAGTGTGAGTACTCGCGCATGAAATGGTGCTCCACCACCCAGGCGGTGGTAAAGCCCAGCTCGTCGGCGAGCGCCAGCTCGCCCAGGGTCTCGGCGAACACCTGGGACTCGCCGCGGCCCCCGTGCTCGGGGACGGCCAGCTCGAAGAAGAGGTCGAATTCCATGCCCCGGGGCTATCCTGGTGCGCGGCCGATTGGTTACGATTTCCCGCAGGATTCTACCTGACTCGAGCGCGCTGTTCAGCGCGTCCCTACCCTCCCACCGGAGCAGGACCCCATGGAAGCCAGGCTCGACCCCCGGAAAGTGCAGCAATCGATGGCCTTCGACCCCGATCAGGTGGCCGACTTCCGGCGCCGCTGGTCCGTGCTCATGGAGCTGGCCGTGTGGGGCGACCTCAAGGCCGGGGAGATCGGCGCGCTGCCCAAGCTCCGCAAGCGCATGCTGGAGTACGGCGAGAAGATCCGCTCCCTGTTCAACGACCGCTCCTGGATCCCGCAGCCCCGCGACCAGATCAAGAGCGTGCTCACCGCCAGCCTCGACGTCCGCGACAAGCTCCAGGCCGTGGAGAAGGAGACGGAGGCCCTCACCGGCGGCGCCGACCTGGAGCGCTTCAACGCGGAGTTCGACCGCCTCCGCGCGGACCTGGTGGCCCTCATGGAGCACCACGAGGCCCTCTGGAAAGACCTGCTGAATCGGCTTTACGATGGTTATGAAGCGTGGCAAGCCTCCCAGGGGCAGGAACCGAGCGGCGACTAGGCGGCCCCGCCGCGCACCGGACCCACCAACAACAGGCGAGGGGGGAAGCGATGAAAGCCGTGGTGATGCCCGCCCCCGGCGGCCCCGACACCCTGCGCGTGCAGGAGATCCCCGACCCCGAGCCCACCGGGGAGCGCGATCTCCTGATCCGCCTCAAGGCCGCCGGGATCAACCCCGTGGACACCAAGATGCGCGCCGGCGGCACCTATGGTTCCGGCGACGAGCCAGTGATCCTCGGCTGCGACGGCGCGGGCGTGGTGGAGCAGGCGGGCCCCGGCTGCACGCGCTTCCAGCCGGGCGACGAGGTCTACTTCTTCAACGGGGGCATCGGCACCGAGCAGGGCAACTACGCCGAGCGCACCGTGGTGGACGAGCGCTTCGTGGCCGCCAAGCCGAGGACCCTGTCCTTCGCCGAGGCGGCGGCGGTGCCGCTGGTGGCCATCACGGCCTGGGAGTCGCTGTTCGATCACGGCGCCCTGCAGGCCGGGCAGCGGGTGCTGGTCCACGCCGGGGCCGGCGGGGTGGGCCACGTGGCCCTCCAGCTCGCCCACCGGGCGGGCGCGAAGGTGTGCACCACCGTCGGCTCGGACGAGAAGGCCGCCTTCGTCCGCGGGCTGGAAGTGGCCGAGACCATCCCCTACAAGGAGGTGGACTTCGTCGACGCGGCCCTGGCCTGCTCGGAGCAGCAGGGGGTGGACCTGGTCCTGGACACGGTGGGCCCGCAGGTCCTGGAGGCCAGCTTCCCAGCGGTGCGCTTCTACGGACGGGCGGTCACCCTGCTGGACCCCACGGGCATCAGCCTCAAGCAGGCGCGGCTGCGCAACCTGGGCGTGTTCCTGGAGCTCATGCTCTCGCCCCTGTCCTTCGGCCTCACCGAGGCCCGCGAGCACCAGGCCTGGATCCTGGAGGAATGCGCCCGGATGATCGACAACGGCGAGCTCCGGGTCCACCTGAACCGGACCTTCTCCCTCGACGAGGCCGCGGAGGCCCACCGCCTCCTCGAGGAAGGCCACATGATCGGCAAGCTGGCCCTCTCCATGGAGTGAGCCGGGCGGGCCCAGGAAAGATCGGACCGAGCCATGACCCAGCACACCGATTTGCTCCTTCCCGGCACCCTCTGGGACCGGATCCGCGAGCGCACCGACCACGCCCTGGAGACGGGCGCCCTGCAGCCCATTCCCACCGAGTGCGAGGTGGTGCCGGACGAGGGCATCGACTTCCAGGTGCGCGTCGCCCCCAGCCTGGACCAGAAGATCGCCGAGATGCGGGCCCAACGGGAAAAGGAGGCCGCGGGCGAGCGCTTCGATCCCTTCGCCCGCCCCGAGCCCGACCTCTACCTGGGCAGCCTGACGCCCTCCCACTACGCCCTGCTCAACAAGTTCCCGGTGCTGGAGCACCACCTGCTGATCGTCACCTGGGGCTACGAGGACCAGCAGACCCTGCTCACCCATCCGGACTTCACCGCGGTGGACGTGGTCCTCTCGGAGGTCGACGGGCTGGTCTTCTTCAACGCCGGGCCCACCGCGGGGGCCAGCCAGCCCCACAAGCACCTGCAGCTTGTGCCCCTGCCCCTGAGCGACGGGGCGTCGCGGCTGCCGGTGGACGCCCTGCTGGAGCCGGACCGGCTCCCCGAGAAGCCCACGCGCGCCCCTGGGCTCCCCTTCCCGCACGCCGCCTGCCGGGTGGACTTCCGGCACCAGACCTCGGAACAGCTGGCGGAGGTCTTCTACGAGCTGCGGCGGGAGCTGGGGATCTGGTACGAGGACGCCCCCTACAACCTCCTGGCCACCCGCCACTGGATGATGCTGGTGCCGCGCGCCCGGGAGCGGTTCGAGGGGCTCATGATCAACGCCCTGGGCTTCGCCGGCGGCTTCCTGGTGCGCAACCGCGACGACCTGGAGCAGCTGCGGAGCATCGGCCCCATGCGGGTCCTGCGGGGGGTTTCGGAATAGCCACGGACGGCGCGTGCCGTCGGGGAGGCAGCCCATGCGCATCACCCTGCACGGTCCCCAGGACCTCACCCTCTCCGCCCTCGCCGAGGAGGGCCTGCAGGTGGCTGCGGAGCGGGACGACGCCCACTTCAGCGCCATGGAGATGTTCAACACCTCCCTGGCCCTGTGCACCGCCTCCGTGCTCATGAGCTACGCCGAGCGCATCGACACGGGACTGAACGGGCTCACGGTCCGCATGCGCTGGGAATACCACGAGGATCCCTACCGCATCGGCCGCATCGCCATGGACATCCGCTGGCCGGATCTTCCGGAGAGCCGCCGTAAGGCGGCGGAGCGGGCCGCCGAGCAGTGCACCCTCCACCACACCCTGGAGGTCCCCCCGGAGGTGGTCACCCAGGTGGTTGACCCGGAGTAACGGGGAAAGGCCGGCTCACCCGACCTCCCGGCTGCGTGCCGGCTCCACGGGCCGCGCCCACTCCCAGGTCAGGGGGCATTCGAAGCGGAACCGCACCACGTCGCTGGCGAGGGCCAGCTCTCCCTGGGCGGCGCGCCAGCCCCGCTCCCGCACCGTCCGATCCATCCACTCGAACAGCTCGGCGAGGGCCTTGCCCACGGCCACCCGCCGCTCGTAATCCATGCCCCGGGCGTACCAGGTGGCCCGGGCGGGCCCCATGGCCTCCCGGCCGACCTGGATGAGGTGCACCACCAGCATGGAGCGCACCGTCCCCTTCCCCAGACGTCCGCAAAGATGGGCCAGGGGCCCCCGCCCCGCCACTTTCCGGGTGGGGAGATGGGCCGTCAGGTCCCCGGGCAGAATGCTCCACAGGGGCTCCCCCGGGCGCTCGCCGTGGAGGAGCAGCTCCTCCCCCAGGTCCTGGAAATCGGGGATGGGATCCTCCCCGGTGCGGGACGCTTTCTGCATGAGGGCCTTGGCCCGGGGGATGTAGCCGCCCACGGGAAACCCGGGCATCCAGTGGTCCAGCACGGCGTGCACGAAATCCTCCGAACGGGTACGGCTGTCCGGGGGACAGGGAATCACGCCCTCCTCCGCCCCCTTGCCGGCCAGGAACTCCAGCCGCCACCCCCCGGTTCCGTCCCCCCGGGGCTCCCGGAAGGTGACATTCATGATCGCCACACCTTTGCGGATCCTATCCATGGGTATCCATCTCTGGCCTGTGCGCCGACATCCGCCCCCCCATTTCTTCGGACACTCCGGTCTCTTCCTCGTCGGTGAGGATCCGGCGTGGTCCTCCGGAAACGGCGTCCATGCATTCCAAGGTAGGCGGAATGTGTCGAGCGACAAGACAGGGTGGGCCCCAATGACAGGACACCCGGCCCCGGGGCGGAGCCCGGGGAAAGGGCCCAGGGAAGACCCAAGTGCCTGGATTGGCGTGGCAAACGGGGAGTAGGGGGGATCCCCCAGTAGGGAGAGAGCGGACAGGGATCTGCGGGGCGGAAGAGCCGTCCGGTCCTGCGGATGGCTCGGGAGGGGACAGGGGCCGGAAAAGGTGCCGGCGTCCGGAACGGCTTCAGGCTTCGAGGGGCCGGACCTCCTCCATGGCCTCCGGCTGGTGGATCCGGAAGGCCACGTGGTCCCGGGCCAGCCCCACCTCGCCGTCTGCCTCGGCCCAGCCGGCCTCCAGGGCACGGGCATCCACCCGCTCGAACAGCGCCTGGAGGGCCAGCCCCATGGACGCACGGCGCTCATAGACCAGCCCCCGAGCGAGCCAGCCCGCCTGGGCCTCCTCCATGCCGGCCCAGCCCAGCTCCACGAACCGGGCGATCAGCGTGGCCCGCACCAATCCGGCCCCCAGCTCCTCCACCAGGGCCCGCATGCGGGCCCGGTCCGGGCCCTCCGCGGGCAGGCGATCCGCCAGCTCCGGGGGCAGGAAGGTCTCCAGCGCCTCGCCGTGGCAGTCGCCGCGCAGCAGGTCCTCGTCCACCATCTGGCCGTAGTCGGGGACGGGGTCGGAGCCCGTGCGGGCCGCGAGCTGCACCAGGGCCTTGGCCTCGCTGCGGTGTCCGGAAAGGGAAAAGCCCGGCACCCAGTGGTCGAGGATGTCGTGGATGAACACGGAGGTGGGAATGCGCTCGCCGGGATAGGGGGTGGCGGCGATCACCTCCCCCTCTTCGGCGGCCTCCCGGAGCTTCCAGCCGCGCGCCCCGAAGCCGTCCTGCCAGGTGGCCTGGTACAGCACCGGGACGGAGCATTCCGGGGTCCGCTCACCCGCTTTGCCCATGTTCGATCCTCCTCTACCCGGGCGCCGGCATCCCGGCGCTTCTTACAGGGCCACGAGCCGGGCCTCCCCGGCCCCCTCCCGGGCGGCGCCCAGGATCTCCCCGGCGGGGATGCGCTGGGGGTCGTACCACACCTGGAGCAGGTGGCTCCGCCGGGGGTGGAAACGGGCCGCCGCCACACCGTCCCGCTTCTCCAGGGCGGACGCCAGTCCCCGCCCCTGCTCGGCTTCCAGGTCTTTGTCCACGTGCACCAGCAGGTCGGCGTAGACCATGGTCTCCTCCTTTTTCTTAACGTTAACGGAATAAACTAAGGGGACCATGGATTCCTGTCAATGGTCCGGCCCGTCCGGGGCTCAGGGGTCCGCCTGCTCCTGCCACACCAGCTTCAGAAGCTCCGCGTCCTCCTGCCCCTTGCGGGCCGGGCATTCCGGACAGCCCGTCGCGGTAGGGGGGCGCGGACAGTCGTAGCACCGGCGCACCAGCCGGTCGGCGGCCTCGATCTCCCCCATCAGGGCCTCGCAGCGGGCCTTCAAGGCCGCCGCCTCCCCGTGGAGACGGCCCAGGAGATCATGGACCTTGTGGCCCGCTTCGTCCCCGGTCCCGCTGGCCTCCCGGGCGGCCACCAGGGCCCGGATCTCCTCCAGGGAAATCCCCAGGCCCGCCAGCTCCAGGATGAGCCGTGCCCGCTGCCGATCCCGGTCCGAGTACAGCCGGGTGCCGCGGTCCGTACGGGCGGGACGCAGGAGGCCCTGCTCCTCGTAGAAGCGCAGGGTGCGGGTGGTGGTGCCCAGCTGCTCCGCCACCTCGCCGATCTTCCAATGCTGCCTTCGTGGCGTCATGTGCCGCTCCTTGAGGGGATCCATGCTACTCCCGGCCTCCCCTTCCGGGAAACACCCCCCGCGTTGCCATCCCCGACCCCCGCGCCTACTATGTGGCCCACAATCCGCCCCGAGGGGGCTCAGGCGGGCGGGAATATCCGTGAACGAGGAGCGGGTGATGAAGAAGACATTGTTGGCGGGAGCCGTGGCGGTTCTCGCCGGGGCGGGGGCGGCCGCCCCGTATTTCGCGGGCGTGCAGGCGGAGCGTGCCTTCCGGGACAACGTGGAAGCCCTGTCCGAGCACCCCCAGGCGGATCTGGAAGTGGTGCGCTACGAGCGCGGCTGGTTCGGCGCCGAGGCCGAATCCCGGCTGACCCTGGGCGCCCCCGGAGAGGCGCTGGAGGTGGACCTGGAGCACGCTGTCTCCCATGGCCCGACCCCGGCCACCCCGGCCCTGGCCCGGGTGGTCACCACCCCGGCCCCCCGGGGAGAGGCCCGGGAGCACGTACGCCACTACTTCGGCGACCGGGCGCCCCTCACCGCCGACCTCACCATCGGGCTCACGGGCAAGCAGCACCTGGTCCTTTCTTCGCCCTCCTTCGAGGGCAGCGCCAAGGGCGCCCCGGAGACCCAGATCCAGTGGTCCGGCCTGGACGGCACGGGGGAGTTCGCCGGGGACTCCGGGACCCTGGACCTGGAGATTCCGAAGGTGCGCATCGCGGACGAGAAGGGCCGCTTCCTCCTGGAAGGCACCGAGCTGCAATCGGAATTCCGGCGACACGCCGAGGGCCTCTGGCTGGGAACCAGCGATTTCTCCTCCAAGCGCCTGGCGATGGAAGTCCCCGACCCCGAAAGCGGTGCCCTCCAGGAATTCGACCTGGGCGGCCTGAGCCTCCGGCAGGTGGCAAAGCAGGCGGATGAGGAAGGCTACCTGGATATGGCGAGCCGTCTGGCCGCCGACCGGGCGGCTCTCGGCGGCGAGGAGGTACGCGACGCCCGGCTGGGCATGGAGCTGCGCCACCTCGATGAAGAGGCCTACCGGCGGACCGGCGAACGGGTGCGGAAGATCCAGACCGCGAATCTCGACGAGGAGGAGGCGGCGCAACGCGTGCTGGCCATCCTCCGGGAGGAGCTGCCGGGGCTTCTGGAAGGCTCCCCGGAGGCCGCCCTCACGGAGCTGGCCTTCGAGGCCGCCAACGGGGACTTCCGGGGCAGCGCCGAGGCCCGCTACCGGGGCGACGGCTCCGGCGCCCGCGGGATCCTGGAGAACCCCGCGCTCCTGCTGCGTCACCTGGACGCCGAAGCGGAGATCCGGGCCGCCAAGCCCTTGGTCATCGCCCTGCTGGAGGAGCGGACCCGCAACCAGCTCGAGGAGGAAACCGGGGCGGAGGGGGATCCCGTGCAGCGGGAGCGGCAGGTGGAGCGCACCGTGCGCCAGCAGCTGGCCATGATGGAGGCCATGGGCTTCGTGACCGTCGAGGAGGACCATTACGCCTCCCATGTGGCCTGGGACCGCGGCGCCCTGTCGGTCAACGGCCGCCCTCTGAACCTGGGGGCGGCCATGGGGGGCGGCAACGGCTCGGCCCTGCCCTAGCCGGCGTCCTTGCCACGCAAAAAACCCGGCCCTGCGGCCGGGTTTTTTCGTTCCAGCGGACGTCCCGCCGGCCTCAGAAGCGGTCGCTGACCACCACCTCCTCCAGGGGCAGCTGGCCCGGCTTCGGGAAGGGATCCTTCGTCCGCTTGCCCATGGCCACCATCATGGAGATGGCGTGGTCCTCCGGCAGGTTGATGAGCTCGGCCACGGCCTTGAAATCGAAGCCGTCCATGGGGCAGGTGTCGTAGCCCCGCTCGGTGGCGAGCAGCATGAGCGACTGGGCGATCATGCCGCAGGAGCGCATGCCCTCATCCCGCGCCACGTCGGGCCGACCATCGTAATACCGGCGGATGTTGGGCACGATCATCTCCTGCACCTCCTTGGGCGCGTCCACCCAGTAGCGCTCGGGCTCCCTGTCCCAGGCCTTCAGGTCGGCGCACAGCACCAGCAGCTCGGAGGCATCGGTCACCTGGGGCTGATCCCAGGCCACTTCCCGGATCTGCCCGCGCAGCTCCGGATCCGACACCCGCACGATGCGCCAGTTCTGGATATTGAAGGCCGTGGGCGACAGGATCGCCGTCTCCAGGATTTCCTGGACCTCCTGCTCGGGGATGCGGAATTCGGGATCGAAGGCCTTTACCGCGCGACGGGCCTTCATGGCGTTGGTGACACTCGCCACCGCGGTTTCCTTTGCCAGGTCGTTCATTCTGCTCCCTCTTGTCGGGCTTGGTGGCATGCGGCGCAGCTATCCCCGCCCACCTTCCAGGGACATGGGTTTCCGCCAGGCGGACCACCGGACCCGGGGAAGGCGCCACCGAAGGTCGCCTCCCGGGCCGGCAGCCGCGTGCCGATTCGGTGTTCGGGGGGTTACGAAGGGCCCGGCGATCCAGCGGCGGTGGGCGGCTCCAGAGCCCCGGCGGCGTAGGCGAGCTCCAGGGCGTCCTGGAGCCATTTGAGGCGCTGCGCGGGGGTGCGGAGCAGGAAGGCCTCCTGGCGCAGGCGCTCGGCATCGGCCCAGCCTCCCCAGGAGGCGGGGCTGCCCGCGGGGGATCCCCGCTGCGGCTCACGGTTTCGGGTCATGGTCCATTCCCTTGCGGATCTCGCGGAGCCTCCGGGCGTCCTCCCGGTCCGCGTCCCGCCCGGTGGCCTCCTTGAGGGCGATCAGGTCCTCCAGGGAGGCCAGGTGGCAGCGCCCGTCCGGGAGCTCCACGTCCCGGGCCCGCTCCCAGAGCCCCTCGAAGGGCAGGGGCAGCTCGGCGAACAAGTCTACCGTAGGGGAATTCCCCGACGCATCCCAGAAGCTGAAGACCCGCAGTCCCTCCCGCTCGATCCACTCCCGCCGCCGGGCGGGGTCCGCGAAGTCCCGGGGGTCCACCGGTGCCCCGGCCCGGAAGCCGCTCGCCAGGAGCGCCTCCACCGCGCGGCGGGCGTTGTCCGGCTCCAGGTCCACCACCAAGTCGATGTCGGCGGTGAGGCGGTCCAGGCCGTGGAGGACGGTGGCCAGCCCGCCGACCACCACATAGCGGACGCCGGCCGCGTTCAGGGCATCGAAAACACGCGTGAAATTGGTGGGCGCCAAAACGTACCCCGCGGTTTGCAGACAGCGGCCGGATACCGCCGCGAGCTTCCGTTGCTCCGTCATGGAGCGTCCTCTTCAAATTATTTCCCCCCAAACGTTCCAGCTCAACCCGCCCGAGGGGGACCCCGTACTCGGCGCGGCCACCCACGGCCGCGCCCGCTTAGCCTCCCCTCCGGGACAACGGGCGAATCCCCCTTAAACCCCTGGCGCGGATCGGGAAATAGCGCCGGGATTGGCCTCCCGTGCCGTTCCCGGTAAGGTTTGGGGACACTCACTCATGCCACACCTGTCCCGGAGAGGCGGACCGTATCCGCCCGGGGACAGTCCCAAAACAGGGGGGGAATCCATGCAAGCCAAGACTGGCCTGCCCACGCTCGGCGCCTGTGCCGGCGCCGTCCTGCTTGCCGCCTGCGCCGGGGAGTCCGGTGGGGGCGGAAGCGACACCGGGAGCGTCACCGTCGCCGTCACCGACGCCCCGGTGGATGCCGCCGAGGAGGTGGTGGTCACCTTCGACGGCGTGACCCTGAAACCGGCGGACGGCCCGCCCGTGGAGCACACCTTCGAGGAGGCCCGGAGCGTGGACCTGCTCACGCTTACCGGCAGCGCCCGGGAGAAGCTGCTCGACGGGGTCACCGTGCCGGCCGGCCCCTACAACTGGATGCGCCTCCACGTAGAGGCCGAGCAGGGGGTCTCCGACTCCTACATCCGGATGGACGGCAGCGAGCATTCCCTGTACGTGCCAAGCGGAGCCGAGACCGGCCTCAAGCTGGTGCGCGGCTTCACCGTCCCGGCGGGCGGCGAGGCGGACTTCACGGTGGACTTCGACCTCCGCAAGTCCGTCCACCAGCCCCAGGACGGAGGCGACTACTACCTGCGGCCCGCCCTGCGCCTGGTGGACAACGCCACAACGGGCCACCTGGCGGGGACCGTCACGGCCAACTACGTCACCGACTCCTGCGAGAGCCCGGACAATGGCCTGGCGGTGTACGTCTACGAGGGATCAGGGGTGACTCCGGACGACGTGGATGGCACCGAGCCGGACCCCGTCACCTCGGCCATGGCCGTGCAGGAGGAGGACACCGGCGACTACCGCTACGAGGCCGGCTACCTGGCCGCGGGCACCTACACCGTGGCCTTCACCTGCAACGCCCGGGACGATGACCCGGAAGCCGATGACGACACCGATCTGCTGGACCCCGCTGACGTGGAAATAACCGAAGGGGAGACCGCCACTCACGACTTCACCCTGTAAGCGGCGCGCGCTGCATCCCGCACGCCAAGGCCCGGCGCATGCCGGGCCTTTTTCGTGGGGGACGGGGATCCGAGGACCCGGTTGTTTGGTAGGGTGTTCGGTTTCCCCTTTGGCGCACCACCACAGCAACCGCCCATGAACCACACCCGCCTCGCCCTGCTCCTGGGGGCCACGGTGGCCGTGAGCCCCCTGGCCATGGACGCCTACCTGCCCGCCTTCCCGGAGATCGCCACCGCCTACGGCATCGCCTCCGGGGAGGTGGGCGTGACCGTGAGCGTCTACCTGGTGGGGCTGGCGCTGGGCCACCTGATCGGCGGCCCCCTTTCCGACCGCTACGGCCGCGATCACGTGCTGTACGCGGGGCTGGCCCTTTTCCTGGTCGGAAGCCTCCTGGTGGCGGCCAGCCCCAGCTTCGCCGCCTTGAACGGCTGGCGCTTTGTGCAGGCCCTGGGGGCGGGCTGGTGCGTGGTCAGCGTGCCGGCCATCGCCCGCGACCACACCAGCGGCGCCGAGGGCGCCCAGCTGTTCAGCCTGATCGGCCTGGTGATCTTCGTAGCGCCCGCCGCGGCACCGTCCATCGGCACCCTGATCCTGACAATTACCGGATGGCCCGGGATCTTCGTGTTCCTGGCAGGGTACGCCGGGGCGCTGGCGGTGCTGCTGCGCCTGACCCTGTTCCGCCACTGGAAGGGGCGCCCCAGCCACCGCCGCCCACTGCGCACCGTGATCACCAACTACGCCACGGTGCTGCGCCACCTCACCGCCATGCGCCTGCTGGCGGTGCAGTCCCTGGTGTTCTCGGTGATGATCCTGTTCATCACCCACGCCTCGTTCATCTTTCAGGAATGGTACGGACTGTCCAAGGCCGCCTTCTCCGGGTGGATGGCCGCCCACATGGTGCTCATGGGCGGCTTCAACCTGCTCAATCGCTGGCTGCTCAACTACCGCCACCCGTCCGAGGTGCTTCGCGTGGCCATCGGCCTTCAGGCGACGGCCGCCCTCTACCTGGCCGGGGTCGCCCTCACGGATCCGCCTTTGGCCCTGTTCCTTCCCGGCCTACTGCTGGCCATCGGCGCCTTCGGCGCCGGGGTACCCAACACCTTCTCCCTGTACCTGGACTTCTTCCGGGAGATCGCCGCCACCGCCTCGGCCCTGATGGGGGCGGTGCGGTTTTCCGTGGCGGGCCTGATCAGCGCCACCTCGTCCATGCTGGTGGGCGGCAGTCTGTGGGGGGTGACGGCCATGATGGCCGCCTGCGCGCTGGCCGCCTTCCTCCTGGCTTGGGGGGTGCCGCGGGCGGTGGAGCGAAGCACCGCGCGCTAGCCATCCGCCGGCTGCGCGGCCAGCTCCACCACCGCCACCAGCCCGGCCCCCTCGGGGTTGGCCTCCAGCCGTAGCCGCCCGCCGTGCAGGGCGGCCACCCGCGCGGCCACGGAAAGCCCGAGACCGGAGCCGGAGCCCGGGCTGCCCGCCGGGCGGTAGAACCGCTCCAGGACCCGCTCCCGCTCCTCTTCCGGGAGGCCGGGGCCGCGGTCGGTGACGGTGATGCGCAGGGGCTCGGCCTCCAGCCGCACTGTCACCGGCCCGTCCTTGCCGCCGTACTGCACGGCGTTCTCCACCAGGTTGCGGACCATCTCCTCCAGGGCGGCGGCGTCCCCCTGCACCCGGACCGGGGCCGCGGGCACATGCAGCTCGATGGCCTCGGCCGCAAGGCCCTGATCGCGGCGGACCGCGCCCACCGCGTCCTCCACCACGCCGTCCAGCTCCAGGGATTGGCCGGGATGCTCCGTGTCCTCGTCGAACCGAGCCAGGGTGAGGAGCTGGCGCACTAGGCGGTCGGCACGGTCCGTGCCCCGTACCACCTGGTCCAGGGCGCGCTCCCGGGCCTCCGCGTCGGGGGCGCCGCGGGCCACCTGGGCCTGGGTCTTGAGGGCCGCCAGGGGGGTGCGCAGCTGGTGGGCGGCGTCGGCCAGGAACCGGCGTTCCCGGGCCAGGGTCTCGCGCAGGCGCCCCAGCAGGCGGTTGATAGCGCCCAGCAGCGGAGCCACCTCCCGCGGGGCCGACTGCCCGTCCTCCAGCGGCTCCAGGCTGTCCGTATCGAGCCGCTCCACCCGCTCCGTGGCCGCCTGCAGCGGCGCCAGACCACGCCGCACCGCGAACACGATGGCCAGCCCCAGGGCCGGCAGGGCCAGCAGGAAGGGCACCGCCAGGCCGGCGGCGATGCGGTTGGCCAGCCCGTCGCGCAGGGCCTGGCGCTCCCCCACCAGCACGCGTGGCGCGCCGTCCCCCGCCTCCGCGGCGAAGACCCGCCACCCCACTCCCTGGGCGGTAACGTCGGAGAAGCCCTGCGGGATCCGGCTGAGGGGGTTCTCGGGTGCCCCGTCGGAGCGGGACAGCAACTGGCCGTCCAGGGACCAGACCTGGCAGGCCAGGCCCTCCGTCAGGCCCTCCCCCTCGCGGGCTTCCAGGGCGCTCTCCAGCCCGGACTCCGGGGGGGCGGAGCCGTCCCAAAGGTTCTGCACCATGTGCGCGGACTCCGCCAGCTTGGCGTCGAGCACCCCGTTCACCTCGGCCCGCAGGGACACGAAGATCCAGGCGGCCGCCACCGCCCAGACCAGGGCCAACGTCCCGCCGATGACCCAGAACAGGCGCCGGCGCAGGGATGGCGTTCTATTCCGTTGCAAAGCGATACCCCACGCCGCGCACGGTCCGTATGCGGTTGCTTCCCAGCTTGCGCCGCAGGTGGTGGATGTGCACCTCCAGGGCGTTGCTCGCCACGGCCTCGTCCCAGCCGTACAGCCGCTCCTCCAGGTGCTCCCGGGGCACCACGTGGTCGGCCCGCTCCATGAGCATGCTCAGGACCGCCGTCTCCCGGCGCCCCAGGGGCCTCTCCTCGCCGTTCACTCGCACCCGCAGGCGGTTCGGCTCCAGTTCCACCCCGTCGGCCATCAGCCGCTCCTCGGCCGGCACTGCCCGCCGGCGGGCCAGCGCCCGCAGGCGGGCGGCCAGCTCCTCCAGATCGAAGGGCTTGGTCAGATAGTCATCGGCGCCCGCATCCAGCCCCTCGATCCGTTCCTCCACGGCGTCCCGCACCGTCAGCAGCAGCACCGGCACCGTGAGCCCGACCTCCCGAAGGCTGCGGATCACATCCACCCCCGACCGCTCGGGGAGCAGCCAGTCCATCACCACCAGGTCGAAGGGCTCGCTCCTCAAAGCCTGCTCGGCGGCGGCGCCGTCGGTCACCCAGTCGGTGGTGAAGCCCTTGGCGCGCAGGCCGGCCTGGATGCCGTCCCCGAGAAGGGCGTCGTCCTCCGCGATCAAGACCCGCATGGATCCATCCTCCCGGTTCCTGAGCCTATCCGGCCCGCCTTAAGAGGCCCTTAAACGGCCCCCGCAACCGATTTTGCCCCTTTAAGGGGGCCTTAAGCCTCGTGGGTCATGCTCCCATCGTACCCAACCCAGGGAGTGAACCATGGCGGAAGATTCGAACAACCCTGCTCGTCGACGGTTCCTGGCCGGTGTCGGCGGTCTGGCGGGCGCCGTCACCCTCGCCCCCGCCGCGCGGGCGGCGGAGGATGGACTGAGCTTTCCGGGGGAGGACCCCGAGATCCGCATCGTCTTCCAGGTGAACCGCGACGACTCGGAGTATTACAGCCAGCTCCTGTTCAGCATGGGGGAGATCCTGCGCCAGCTGGACAACCAGGCCCAGCTGGTGGCCGTGGGCTTCGGTCCCGGGTTGCGCCTGCTGCTCAAGGAGTCCACGGAGACGGTGAGCGCGGAGCAGACCGACCGCATCAACAGCCTTATGACCTATGACGTTAGCTTCCGGGCCTGCCGCAACACCATGGACGCCATGGGCGTCGCGGACGAGAACCTCCTGGACGGCGTCGAGCCCGTCCCCGCCGGCGTCCTGGAGATGGCCCGACTGCAGCAAGAGGGATATTCCTATGTGGCTTGGTAGACCCGGGAACGGCGGGCGGCGTTCCTTCCTCACCGTACTGGCCATAGCAGGGGCCTTGCTCCTCACCGGGGGTACGGCGAACGCCCAATCGGACTCGGGCGCCTGGGAGGTGCTGGAGAAGGAGTCTCACTGGATCGCCACCGGCGCGGACGACCCCGAACGGATCGTCTACGCCTTCACCGACCCCAATTGTCCCTACTGCCACGACCTTTGGAAGGCCACCAAGCCCTACTACGAGGAGGGGCTGCAGGTGCGCCACATCATGGTGGGCATCCTGCGTCCAAGCAGTCCGGGGAAGGCAGCCGCCATCCTCGGAGCCGACGACCCCACCCAGGCGCTGAACGAGCACGAGCGCAGCTACGAGGACGGCGGTATCGAGCCCGTGGACAGCCCGGGATCGAAGGTCCAGTCCCGGCTCGAGGACAACCAGCGGATCATGCAGCGCCTCGGGGCCCGGGCCACCCCCGCCGTGGTCTACCGCGACGGCGACGGGAAAGTCCACATGGTCGCGGGGATGCCGCGCCTGGAGGCCCTGCCGAAGATCCTGCGCCTGCCGGAGCAGCCCGTTGAGGATCCCGACCTGCAGAAATACCTCTGACCACCACGGCCACGCGGATCAAGGGAGGTGCACCATTGCGTAACACTCGACCAAGCCTAGCGTCCCTGTCGGGCCCCCTGCTGCTCCTCGCGGTGTTCCTGGGGATATGGGGCGCCGGGACCGCCCAGGCCCAGAACATCCCGCAGCCCGAGGAGGCGTTCCAGCCCAGCGCCGAGGCGGTGGGCCCCGACACGGTGCGGGTCACCTGGGACGTGGGGGACGACACCTACCTCTACCGCGACAAGCTCGGCCTCTCCGTGGTCCGCCTCGAGGGGGCCGAGGTGGTCGCCACCGAGGTGCCCGCGGGCAAGGAGAAGTACGACGAGACCTTCGGCGAGGTGCTGGAGGTCTTCCGCGGCGAGGCCACCCTCACCGCCGAGCTCAGCGGGGTCGGGGACGCCGACGAGGTGGTGGTGGAGGCCCGCTACCAGGGCTGCGCCGACGCCGGGGTCTGCTACCCGCCGCAGACCAAGGAGCTCACGGTTTCCCTGGCCGACGCCCCGGCGGCCGCCGCGGGCGGGCCGGG